>JAUNWT010000137.1 GCA_030540195.1 Bacillota bacterium
ACTCTTCATTTTTAAAAGAAAAGACTGTTAACATTTTTTATTTGTCAACAGTCTGTAAAAGGCGAAAGCCTTTTTTTCATATGCAGTTCATATAAAGTGGTATAATAAAGACATGAAGGAGTGATTTTATGAATGAATTAAGTAAAATGTATCAAGTATATGTTAACAAGGAACTACAAGTAGGTAAAAATGAAATTCTGAATGTAGAAAGACTTAAACAAAAAACGCTCTCTTTCTTACATGATTTAGGAGAAGTATCACTTGATTCCCGTTGTTATCTTTTTTGGGAAAAGGAAGAAGCCATCAACCATGAAGAACTGTTAGACCATTATATGGAAGGTTTAAAAATGTTGATGTCTATTGGTTATGAACTTAGAATCGATACCATCAAAAATCATACAGAAATACCTAATACATCTTCGATAGAAGATTTGATTTTAAAAATCTATCAAGCAATTATTTCTGTATCATCATCTTATTCAAGTACCGATTATCAAAACGCTATTGATGATTATTTTTCCTTAGGATTTAATCTAGGTATTGACCTCGATGAAATTATTGATCATATTTAGTTTGTGAGATGTTTACATCTCACTTTTTTATTGCATGTGTTAATACTTGGGTTTATAATGGAATGATTTAAAACTTTTCGTTTTAAATGGCATAAAAAATAGGAGGATTAAAATATGAACCATTATGAATATGTTTCTAAATCAAAATACATGCCAGTAAAAAAAGAGTTGATCAAAATAATCAATCAAGTTCAAAATGAACTTAGAAAACAATTTACATTTGATTATAAGTTTATAGGAAGTTCTAGTCGAAATATGATTACTTATGATCCAAAAACAAATCAGGGATATGATTTTGATATCAATATTGAAGTAAAAAATGCAAATACAAATGTAAATTACAATGCTAAAGAATTAAAGAAAATACTTATGAATACATTTAATAAAGTTCTTAGATTGAATTATTCTTATTTTCCTTGTCAAGATAGCACACGTGTATTTACTATAAAAGTATACGAAGATAATCATTATTTAAACACTTTATGTTTAAGAAGTCCCAAAATAAAATATAGTTGTGATTTTGCGATTGTAAATAAGATAAATAATCATCAACAAGAATATATACGTTTTAATAAAAATACCCAAACCTATAGTTGGCAAATGCAGGGAAAAGGATATTTATTATCAAAAAAAGAAAAATATATAAAGAAGAATAAACTCACTAACGAGCTAAGAAAAGTCTACCTAGATAAAAAGAACTTAAATACAAATCCCAATAAAAAATCAAGAGTACTTTATGCAGAAGCTATTAATGAAATATATAACAAAAATAAATAATCTCTATTGCATAAGTTTTGTATACTACTTATGTTTTATTCAAGAAACAAAAAAACAGCTTAGCTGTTTTTTATTTTTGACAAATACCACAAGGACTATATCCTTGTTCATTTAATTGTTTGGCTGTAGAAGTGACCACTTCTTTATTAGAATTACTCATTCGAGAAACACTCGAACAATGAGGATCATGATATTTTTTATTTTTTATATTTAAAACATATTCTTTTTCATTAGTATCATTTTGATGATAATCAAATGGATCTTTTTCTTCGCTTATCCCATAAGTACATTCACCTTCAGTAGCTTTTCTTGAATCACCGGTTTGATAATCAATCGTAATTCCTGGTTGAACATTATAAATATAAACTCTAAAACGAATTTCTTCATCTTCTATAGAAGCTGCTTGTAAAACAAGACCACGAGCAACAAGTTCATCATCATGATAAATTGGAATGGCTTCATAAAGAACGTGGTGATTGGTATTTTTAATATAATCACTCACTTTTTCTTCAAAAGGAAGCATACCTGTTACATTAAAATAACGTGTCCCTGTCATTAAATTTTTTTCTTCAGCATTTAATCCTGATAACATAAAGGCAATTTGATGACAACGATTATAAAGATATTTCGTAGAAATCAGATCATCATATCTTTGCGTTTTCCAACCTGAGGGTTTGATCATCCCAATGGATTCTCTTTTACTACTTGGCATGGTTTCTTGACCAAGACAAGCAATAGCTCTACCGGTACGCCCAAGATGATCTAAATCACTAAGTTGAATATAAGTATCGGTTTGATAATCTTCTTTAGGAAAAGTAGGTTGGTTATCATCAAGTTCTACATAGGGTTGCCCACTATATTCAGGGATATTGTCTAAAGAAGCTGTTGACGTTGAAAAAGTAATGGCATCATTAATATTGATTTGATACGCATAATAATTTGTATTGGTTACCTGAAATGACTTTGTTGCTTCTTTGTCAGCTTGTTTTGCTTTAAGTTGATGGGTTCCTTGTACTAATTCTAATTGATAAGTTCCCTGACTATTGTTTTCAATCGTATCAATTTTTTTAGAATCTACATAAACATCTACATTACTTGTTTCATTTTGATCTTCTACATTAAGAGAAAGTGTAATATTTTGTATTGTCTTTTCCGTTTGCTTTTGACTACATCCAGAAAAAGAAAAAAGCATTACTAAAGACAAAAAGAGAGTTATTATTTTCTTCATAAAATCATCCTTTCAAAGATATTATAAAGTAATTTGTTAAAAAATAGGAATTTTTATTTTTATTAAACACCGTTAAGTTCCCATTTAAAATAAAAAAGGTCTTGACGACCTTTAATAAACACTTGGAGCGGGTGATGGGAATCGAACCCACGTAGTCAGCTTGGAAGGCTGAAGTTCTACCATTGAACTACACCCGCAAGTTATGGTGCCCGAAACCGGACTCGAACCGGTACAGCTGTTACACCGGCAGATTTTGAGTCTGCTGCGTCTACCAATTTCGCCATTC
>JAUNWT010000042.1 GCA_030540195.1 Bacillota bacterium
AGGTTCTTCTTCAATGATTTCTTCTTTTTCTTCCACTGTTTCTTGTTTTAAAACAGCTTCTGCTTTTTTAGCGTCCTCTTCAGGTGACATCGCTGCAAGTTTTTCCATTAAAGACATTTTTTCTTTTAATTGTTCTTATTCTGATTCTTCTTTTGGTTCTTCTTTACTTACAAACATACCTCTTGAAAATTCTTCGGTTGCGAAGTCTTCTACTGAATCAATTTTAATTGTTCTTTTTTCTGGTTCTCTTATTTTATTTAAGATATCCATACGTGTATTGTACTCATCTTGTTTTCCAACACTTTCTTTAGCACTTTTTAAAGCTTTATCGAGTTCTTTTGAACTTTCTTCTCTCATTTGTTCAAAAGTCTTTGCTTCTGTTAAAGTATCTTCTAAGTTTACTTCTTTTTCATCATTTTTATCTTTTTTCATAAAAGATAAAAAATCATCTTCTTCATCTACTTGTGGTTTTTCTTGTCTATTTTCTTTTGAAATAGCTACTTCTTCTTTTAAACCATCTCTTAACTCTTGATATTTTTTTACTCTTGAATACGTCATTTTCCCACCGTCCCATGCCATTATAACATAATAATGATTATAAAAAAAGAAGCCCTTAAGCTTCTTGCAGATATTTACTTTTAAATCTCTTTTCTACCGGTCTTACAAGATAATAAACGACTCCAGTAATGATTCCTTTAATAAAATTAAAAGGAAAATAAATAATAAAGATGGCTTGTCCATAAGGGGACATAAAGGATAAAAAGCTTGGTATTGAAATATTTGAGCCATATTGTTGATTAAAAGCTTGAATATCGACTGTAAATGGTAGATTTGTATACCATGTTGGTTTTTGCATTAAATATGTTGGTGTCACAAAGAAATAATTAATGATAAACATAACAAAGGCAAAGACAAGCATTGTAAGAATCATATCAAGTAAATAATTCTTTCTATTTTTTTCTGGATCAAATTTACGTGCAAGTAATGAATACGTGACACAAATTGAAAGCGAGGCAATCAGTGCTGTAATTTGACCAATTGCAATTGGTCCTACCGGTCCTTTAAATAAAATTGATACAAAAAATTTACAAATGCATACAAATAAAGCCGGTACAAAACCTAAAGTTGAAATAGCCACCAACACCACGATTTCTGATAAATCCAAATTCAACCAAGGAGCAAAGGGATAAGGAATTTCAATCAAATTCAAAATCATCCCAAGTGCTGCCAGCATGGCAGCTAAAACCATTTTTTGTGTCTTAGTACTTTCCATAATAATTCTCCTTTAAAATAAAAAATATCATGAAAATACTAATCTCCATGACTAAAAACATTATACTAAAAAATGTCTTTCTTCCATCTAGACTCTACTATCGGTAAAGGAATTACACCTTTTCAGCTTACGCTCGCGGACTCTACCGCCGGTCGGGAATTTCACCCTGCCCTGAAGACTTTCTTTTCGTCTATTATTTTAACACTTAAAAAAAAGAAATCAAATCATATGATTTCTTTAGTCATAAGGTTTATATTCAACTGTTTTCTTTTTAAAATCAATAAACAATTGAAAAGCATGACGATTTTCATCTTCATCCCAAATTTCAACAAACTCAGGTGTTACTTCAATTAAGATTTCACTATCTTCGTGGGAATACGCATTATAGCTTTGCCATAAATATTCTTTATATTTCTTTTCAAAAATTCTTCCCGGTTCATCCACCACAAATCCTTTATTAACCGCAATTCCTTCAACCTGTGTTCCATTAAAACACATTGCCACACGATTGTTTTTAAATAATTGTTGTGTCTTTCTAAAATTCTTGTCTGTTTTAAAATAGATTTTATCATTATAAAAAAGACAACTTACATTTCTCACCATGGGATAATTATCAACGCAACTCGCCAGTGCCATAATTTTCCAATCTCCCATTTTTTGTTTCATAATTTTTTTAGCTTCTAAAAATTCCATCTTATTTCCTCCCTATATAATTCCTTGATATCCTAAAACAAATAAAATCATTGTCACTAAAACAACACCTACAACAAAGACATAACCTTTATAAACACTTCCTTGCCGATCAGATTTCTCCACTAAATGTGTTCTTCTTAATATTTGAACCACTGGTTTATATAAGAAAAAGACAATGGCTGCATTCATTGTTGCTTTAATTAAATTAAAAGGTAAGATTCCTGGAAGCAACATTGGTACAATAGCACTTCTTGGCATTCCATAATAAATCGGTGTAATGATATAGTTCCAAATAAGCATAGAGATTGTTGTACAAATAACACCTAGAACAAGTCCTAAAACAGCTCCTTTTTGATTATGTACTTTTTTATAGACAAAAGTAGCCATACAAGCAAAGGAACATGTGGAAACCATATTCATCAAAACATCTAAGACATTTCCTCCTTTTAACATAATTTCAAAAATCGAACAAATAAAACTCATTAAAAAAGATGTCATGGGACCATAAATAAATCCCCCAATAACAATTAAAATATCTTTGGGATCATATCTTAAAAAAGATACTGCTGGGACAATGGGAAATGAAATCAAAACATTGACGATCATTGCCATGGCACAAAGCATCCCTACAGTTGTTATTTTCTTTGTACTCATTTTATATACCTCCTTTAAACAAAGAAAACGCACCTAAAATAAACTTCTAGGTACGTTTTTGTATATAAAAAGTAATACAAAAAACACTTCTTTCATCCAGACTATAACTGTTGCTACTGGAATTTCACCAGTTCGGCCTCTTTGGCTCGCGGAGTTTACCGCCAGTAGAGAATTTCACTCTGCCCTGAAGTATTATTTTATTGCATCTCTATTATATAACTCTTTTTCTTCTTTTTAAAGGTCTATCAATCCATAATGTTTTAAAGCATAAGCAACACCATCATCATCCACATCTTTTGTCACAAAATCCGCGATGCTTTTTAACTCATCTCCAGCATTGCCCATAGCTATAGCAAGAGAGACATGTTGCAACATTTGCATGTCATTTCCCCCATCACCAAAAGCCATCGTATCTTTTAAATCAAGACCATAATATTCTAAGAATTTATCAATTCCTAATTGTTTTGTTCCACCAATTGGTGAAATATCACAAAATGTCGGATGCCATCTTGCTGAAATACAATGAGGCATATGGCTTAAGATTTCTTTTTCTTCTTTTTCATCAACAAAACACATAATTTGATAAATCGATTTATCAATAACGTGACTACAATCTCCAGCAGGATGATCGTCATTATGAGTAATAGCGTGAATGGCATCAACACGTTCATCACGGTAATTGAAATATTTTGTGTTTTCTTCGGTAAAACCACAAGGCACTTGATGATTTTTTAAATAGTCAAGAAGCGCTTGTAAGTCTTCTTTTTTGATGGTATTTGAATAAATGATTTGATCATTTGTATAACAGTATTGTCCATTTAAAGTAATATAGCCATCAAAAGGAAAATCATTTAAAACATCTAAGCCATCTTTTCCTCTACCTGTGGCGATAAAAAGTTTAATGCCTTTTTCTTTCAATTTATATAAAGCCTCAAAGGTTGATTGAGGAATTTGATGATTTTTAAAACTCACAAGTGTTCCATCAATATCAAAAAAAATTGCTTTTACCATATTATTTACCTATATCCTTCATTTTTTCTAAACGTTTTAAATAACGTTCTATACGTTGTAGTTCTTTACCAAGAACTCTTTGTCCTGAATAATAGTATTCTACTGAACTTTCTAAATCTTCTAATTCGATATTTTTCATTAAATAATTAATTGTTCCAAGATTACCATCTAATAAATGAACCTGAGGAAGTAATTTATGAAAACTATCTTTAAAATAATTAAAATGTGTACATCCTAAAACAAGTGAACCATATTCATCAAAATCAAAACTTGAAAGAGCTTCTTTTAAATAATTTAAAACATCTTCACTTTCAAATTCTTGTCTTTCCGCAAAGCGGACAAGTTTTGGTAAAGCTACTAAATCAACTAAATGATCTTTATCTACTCTTTCTACAAGGTCTAACATCTTTTTACCTTTAACGGTAATCGGTGTGGCACACACTAAAACTTTTTGACTGCCATAAAGATCAACTGCTTTTTTGACCGCTGGTTCCATTCCAATAATAGGAATATGATATTTCTTTCTCATGATTGCTACGGCTGCACTTGTTGCTGTATTACAAGCAATAACGATGGCTTTACAATCACGTTCAATCATAAATTGAATAATTTCATCTACATAACCAATAATTTCTTCTTTTGTTTTTTCACCATAAGGAACATGTTTTTCATCTGCATAATAAATAAATTGTTCATGAGGCAACAAATGCATTGCTTCATATAAAACAGATAAACCACCTATTCCTGAATCAAAAATACCTATTTTCATATAATTCCTCTTTCAAACATTCTACAATTATTATAAAAAAAGATATTGCGTTAAGCAATATCTATTTTTCTTGAAGTGTCACTTCAATTGTTTTTTCTGTACCACTACGATTAACCACGACTTTTACTGTATCTCCTGCTTTATGTGAGTAAAGCGCTGTTAAGAATGATTTATACGTTGTAATATCTTTACCATCTAATTTAACAATAACATCACCTTGTTGGATACCCGCTTTACTTGCTGCACCATCACTTGTCACTTTAACAACATAAATTCCTTCATCAACAGAAACCTTGACACCATATCTTTGAAGTTCATAAGATGAATAATCATTTAATGAAACACCTGAAATACCAATAACTGGATGAGATACTTTACCATTTGTACGAATTTGTTCTGCTACTGTAATAACATCATTAATTGGAATCGCAAATCCCATACCTTCAACACTTTCATCTGAGAATTTCATATTGGTAATACCAACAAGTTCACCCTTCATATTAACAAGCGCTCCCCCACTATTACCTGGGTTGATTGCAGCATCTGTTTGGATAACGTTCATATCCCAATCATCTACATTATCATCATTTAAATCAACAGAAACTGTACGATCTGTTGCTGAAACGATACCTTGAGTAACTGTTCCTGAATATTGAATCCCTAGAGGTGAACCAATCGCTAAAACCGTTTCTCCTTTATCTAATAAATCAGAATCTCCTAAATCAATAACAGTAACATCAAAGCTTGGTTGACATCTTAAAATAGCCACATCACTGTATTCATCACTACCAACAACTTCAGCATCCACATATTCACCATTCGAGAATACAACTTGCACTTTATTAGCACCATCAATAACATGGTGGTTGGTAATAATGTAAGTATATTTACCAGTTTGATCATAAACGACCCCACTACCACTTCCTGATTGGCTTTCACTTGATGAACTACTGTTATCGTCACTAAAACCAAAAATATTGTTTGACGTATTTTGGTAAACGACAACTCCAACAACGCTATCGCTGACTTTGTCGACCACACTTGTTGTATCGGTCTTCACATCATAATTGACTTGTTTAACTGTTCCTTTATTTGTTACAGATGATGTTGTATCATCTGAAGAAGTAATGACGTTATAGAATACATAACCATTCATTGCAAAGGAACAAACAATAGCAACAATCAATAAGAGCTTTACAACTTTCTTCCATTTCTTTTCTTTCGGTTTATCTTCATCAACTAATATAAAATTATTGTTATTATCTTCATTCATATTACTTTCCTCCTTTTGATGTTACCATCATAAAAAATAATTATGTCTAAATTATATCGTCATTGTGGGAAACTTTGGGATTGATTGGAAGCTTGACAATAAATGTTGAACCAATACCCACGGTACTTTCTACATCAATCGTCCCTTGATTTAATTCCACAATCTTTTTAACAATACTTAAGCCAAGTCCTGTAGATATTTTAGAACTTCTTGATTTATCCACTTGATAAAAACGATCATAAATATAATTTAATTTATTTTTAGGAATTCCAATCCCTTCATCTTGGACACTTAAAACAAAAGTATCGTCTTCTTTTTTCGTTTTAATGGTAATGACACCCTCATTTGAATATTTGATTGCATTTGAGATAAAGTTACTTAAAATCGTTTTTACTGTTGAATAATCTAAAATAAGGGGTTCTTTTATTTTATTATGATAAATCAAAGAAAGATGTTTTTCTTTTGCGAGTGGTTCAAATAAATCAAGACTTTCTTTGACTACTGCTTTTATATCTAATTTTTGATAATCTAAAGTCACTTTCGTTTGATCCAAGCGAGAAAGTTCTAAAATATCATTGATAATATTTTGCATACGATAACTTTCTTTTAAAAGTATATCCATAAATTCATTAAATATTTCTGGTGATTCCATCCCATCTCTTTTTAAAATTTCTACACTTCCAATAATGGCTGACATAGGTGTTTTAAGTTCATGAGAGACATCTGATAAGAATTGTTTTTGCATATCTTCAATTTCTTTCATTTTAGAAACATCCGTAAATAAAACAATCGTTCCATCAAAAATCAATTTTTCATGATCTGAAAAGACCGGTGAGGATTCTACTTGATAATATCTTGATTGAATTTTTACCACAGTTGAAAGAGGTCTTTCAAAGACATAACATTGTTCCACTAAATCAAGCATTTCACCTACAAAAATATCTTTATAATAGCGTCCTTTTAAATGAGGAATCTCAAAACCTTTACGAAAGCTTTGATTGGTAAAGGCAATCTTTCCTTCTTTATCAACAAAAAGCATTGGAAGATTCATTGAACGAATCAATTGACTTAAGATTTTTTCATGATATTTATTTTCTATTTCGACTTCTTTTAATTCATTATCTCTTTCTCTTTGAATAAAACGTCCCATGCGTTGATAATGTTTTTCTAATTGATAAGCGTTGATTGCATAAATCAAAATAAAGATAAACATAATTAAAACACTATAAGCCTTGTTAAAATAAACAAGTAACAAGGCTATTAATCCTAAAGCTAAAACTTTTATATAATTATTCGTCATCTTTTTTCACCAACTTATATCCAACTCCTCTTACTGATTTAAAAGAAACTTGGCTTTCTTTAAGTTTTCCTTTAAGTTTAAAAACATGAACATCGACAATACGTGTATCCCCGTCATATTGAAATCCCCAAATCGATTGAAGCAGTGTTTCTCTAGAAACAGCTTCACGAGGATGTTCTAAAAACATTTTTAGTAGATCATATTCTACTTTTGTTAAGACAATCTTTTTGTCTTGAATCGTTACTTCACGATTGGTTGTATTCATAACCACGTCCCCAAATTTAATTTCATCTAAAAAATGTTTATGATGTCTTCTTAAATGGGCTTCAATGCGAGCTATTAAAACCGCTGATTGAAAAGGTTTTGTCAAATAATCATCTGCACCTGCTTCTAATCCTTTAATAATATCTTCTTGTTCGCTGCGCGCCGTTAAAAGAATTAAAGGTTTAACATAATCGTTACTTCTTAATTCTTTGATAATGGAAACCCCATCTTGATAAGGTAGCATCCAATCCACAAGGACTAAATCGTAATCGTTTTCTAGAATTGTTTGAACAGCCTCTTTCCCATCAAAAAGGCTATCAACTTGATAGCCTTTTTTGGAAAGTTCATAGGCTAGAATTTTATTGATTGATTGATCATCTTCAATTAAGAGTATTTTATTCATTATTCCCATCATATCTTTCAATTATTCTTTGTACAACTGGATGTCTTACCACATCCATAGCTGATAAATGAATAAAAGAAATACCTTTAACTCCTTCTAAAATATTTAAAGCACGTACAAGTCCTGATGTTGTATTTCTTGGTAAATCAATTTGTGAAATATCCCCTGTCACAATCATCTTTGAGCGGAATCCTAAACGTGTTAAAAACATTTTCATTTGATTATCCGTTGTATTTTGTGCTTCATCTAAAATAACATAAGCATCTTCTAGTGTACGTCCTCGCATATAAGCAAGGGGCGCAATTTCAATCACACCTTTTTCAATCAACTTCTCCGTTTGTTCCACCCCTAACATATCATGTAATGCATCATAAAGTGGACGTAAATAAGGATCTACTTTTTCCTTTAAATCTCCTGGTAAAAAACCGAGACTTTCACCTGCTTCTACGGCTGGTCGCGTAAGAATGATTTTTTTCACTTCATTATTTTTTAAAGCAGCTACCGCAAAAACAACTGCTAAATACGTTTTTCCAGTTCCCGCAGGTCCAATACCAAAAACAACATCGTTGTTTTTTAAAGCATAATAATAGCTTTTTTGTCCTAATGTTTTTGGATAAATGAGTTTTCCATTATAGGTTCTAGCAATTTTTATATGATAAAGTTCTGAAAGTTGATCTAACTTATCTTTTTCTACCAATTTTTGAGCATAAACCACATCACGTCTAGAAATAGAGACTCCTGAAACAATCAATTTCAATAAAGAAAAAATCACTTTTTTGGTTTTTTCAAGATTTTCTTTTTCCCCAACAAGTGTCATTTCATCTCCTCTTAAAGAGATTTCCACTTGAAAATGATCTTCTAAAACTTCTAGATTTTCATCTTTTACTCCCGATAGATTGACAAGTTGTTCAATATTGTAGGCTTCTAATTTAACGACTTCTTTCATGTTTCCTCCCTAGTCGCAATATTTTCAATAAAGACATATTGCATTTTTAAAACATATTTCTCATCTATTATACCATAAGATAAGACTTTTTCTTTGTCAATTTTTACATCTTTTGGTAATTGACTTCTTACTTTAAATAAAAGATAAGCAAAATTTTCTTTTTGTTTTTTAGGAATAGAAACTTCTATCGTTTGATACGTATACGCTTCAATTCTTCCAAGAGTTGGTATAATTTTGGTTTTTTGACTCGTATCTTCTATTTGATGAGAGATAAGAATATCCCCTTTTTTTACATATTGATTGATTTTAACAAGGACGTTACCTTGTTGAACATCGATTTTAGAAATGACCCCATCTTTTTTTGCGAGATAATCTTGATACTTTAAAACCGTCTCTTGATTATGACTGGCAGGGGTATAGTCAACATGTAAAACACTCCCCTTTTGATAGATATTTAAATAATCAAGTTGATTTTTATGTTTTTGTTTAAAAGTATCATAAAGTTGATTGATTTGTTTATAGGAAAGTTTTGGATGAAAAAAAGTTATTTCATGATTGAGTTCTTGATTGAGTTGTTTATTTAAAGCAGGCAAGGTTCCTTTAACTTCAATATGATAAAGGTATTGTGGTAAAAAAAAGAGAGTAAAGGCAAAGCTTAATGTAAAAAGAATTTGGGGAAAATGAAAGATACATAAAAGATAATGAAAGATCCCAATACTTTTTTGAATAGGAAGATGGAGTTTATAGGTAAGGTATCTTTGATAGATAGGAACATAAAAGCTGTAATGGGTAGCATCAATTTGTTTAAGTTGAAAAAGGGTGAGTTGATATTTTTTTATCGTTTTTAAAAAGGCAAGAATGTTATCTGTTTCAAGAAGAATGTAATCGTAGCCAAGATTCATGAAATATTGATACTTTCAAACTCACCATAAAGCATTACTTCATCTTGACTATAGTAATGAATTTCGATGTTTTTTCCTTTGATAGAAATTATTTGTTGATCGATTTTACATTCAAATAAAGTAGGTTCTAAAGTAATAATTAATTGATAATGTTTAATAAGAATTCTCTTTTTTTGAAGACAAATCATAATATCACCTATTTAAACGTATGATAATTTTAAATGAATATGAAAAAAAGCCAACTCAGTTGACTTATTTTTGATTTTTTCTTTTAAGTAATTCATTTCGATAAATAACAAGATCTTTATAGATTTCATTTAAGGTAGAAAAAACCCACTCTACTCTTTCTTTAGGAATATGATGTGTGTAGATTGAATCTAATTCTTGATGAAATTGTTCATGAACTTTTAAAGCTTCACGTCCTTGATCAGTCAATCTTAAATAATAAATTCGATGATCTTGATCTGATTTTTCTTTAATCAAAAATCCTTTTTCAATAATCTTCTTCACTGCTGTTGTTAGTGTTCCAAGAGTCACATTTAAATGATTAGCAACCGCCGACATTGAAGGACTTGCTTCTTTATCAACTGCTTCTAAAACATGCATTTCAGACATTGAAAGTTGTTTAAAAGGTCCTTGTTTTAAATACAATTCTTGAATATCCATGGCAATATTAAAAACATCTACTACCGTTTCAACCGTATCGACTCTTTTTGTCATGTTTTTCACCTATTATCCTTCGTATTTTTTTATATATTGATAACCAATACCACCAATACCCATATGTGCTCCAACAACCGCTGGTAATTCTCTTACAAGTATTTCACATTCACCAATTTGTTCAATCAATTTTTGTTTCATTTCTAAAGCAAGATCTTCACATAAAACATGTTCGATTGCAAAAACATAATCTTTATTGTTGACTTTACAATCGTTGACCATATGATCAATAATCTTTAAGTTTGCTTTTTTTGCAGTTCTTACTTTACCAAATGTATCAATTTTACCACCTAAATCATAATTTAATTTCATGATTGGTACGATTTTTAAAAGTCCCGCTAACGTAGCAACGGCTGGGGTAATACGTCCACCTTTTTTTAAATGTTCTAAATTAGGAACCATGATAATTGTTGCTGAATCTTCTACTAACTTTTCTAAGATTTCTTTAATTTCTTCTGGTGATTTTCCTTCACCAGCAAGCTTTGCGGCAACTTCTACAAGATATTTTTGATTACTTGCAGTACCTTTTGTATCTACTAAAGTTACAGGCATTTCTAACATATCACACGCTAACTTCATTCCATTCATTGTTGAAGAGAGACCTGTCGCAATTGGTAATCCAATAATATGACTGTATCCTTGATCTTTGATTTTTTGAACTGCTTCTTGCAGTGAACCTGTTGATGGTTGAGAAGTCATCACCATAATATCGTCTTTTTCCATACGTTTAAAAACATCTTCACTATGAATTTCTAAATCATCTAAATAGCTTTTACCTTCCATAGTGATTGTAAGTGGGGCAATAAATATCCCTTGATCTTCTTTTGAACCTACTGGAATTTGACATCCACTATCCGCTAATATAGCAATTTTTTCCATACTCTCCACCTCTTCCTCATATAATATAACAAATTATAGCTTATTTTTAAAGTTTTATGTTATGATAAAAGCCAAGAAGGTGAAAAAATGAAATCAATCGAAAAAATAACAGAGCATACACTCGTTATAAAAAAATCTGAATTTATTTGTACGCTCATCCCTTTAAATGATGAAAACAAAATCAATGAAACCATTGATTACTATAAAGAAAAATATAAAGATGCCACTCATAATTGTGTTGCCTACCTTGTAGGAACAAAAGAAAGAGCCAATGATGATGGGGAACCCTCAGGAACTGCAGGACTTCCTATGCTCAATGTATTAAAAAAGCAAGAGCTTTCCAATATCATTGCCATCGTGACAAGATATTTTGGTGGTATTAAACTTGGTGCTGGAGGATTGACCCGTGCTTATAGTCAAGCCGTTGCTGAAGCTTTAAAAGAAACCAATATTGTCGAAAAACATTTAATTGATGTTTACGATGTTTCTCTTGATTATAGCTTTACTAAGAAATTTGAACATTTACTTAAAGTAAATGCCATTGATTGTATTAATAAAGAATATAGCGAACAAGTAACCTATCGTCTTTATATTGATGATTTTTCTTTCTTTGACACAATTCAAGAATTGACAAGTAATCGTTACACAAAAAAATTTATAAAAAAAGAATATGTACCAGTAAAATAATACGCATTAAATGCGTATTTTTTTATAAATAAAAAGCTATGGTATTTCCATAGCTCATAGTTATCTTTCAACCCATTTCATCATGACATCTTTTCCATGATGAGCTAAGCCTATATAAATTACTTTCCCTTTTAAATCATAGTCATATCTTCTATCCTTGATTTGTTGAATAGCTTCATTTGATAGTTTATCAAGTTCTTCTTGGATATTTTTCTTTTCTTCTTTTAAATATTTAAATTCTAACACAAATGATGTTTTCTTTTCATCCTTGGCTTGGATGATCAGATCACATCTACCTTTTCCTTCTTCTCTATTAGAAATAACTTTATAGTTATTTGATAAACAAATGCACATCCCTAGCATCATCATATGATAACTATTTTCATTATTTAAATCATGATAGCTTGGTAACATCAAGATATTTTGATAGCTATTAAAAAACTCATCTTTGTCTTCTTGAAGTAAACAATCGACAACATTATTTATTTGACCGATTTGTAGTTTTAAATAATACTCTGTCAAATTAATAAATTCTTTTCTTATTTCCTTATTTGGTACTTCTATACGATATCGATTATTTAAAATATCTATTGATTTTGTTATTGTAAGATACCCCGCATTTACAAACAAGCCCCATAATGTTGAATTATCAGCATCTTCATAAAAACTTGTTTGTAGATCCACAGTTGTTTCCAAATAATTATTTATAACAAGTTTTTCATATTGTTCTTTGAACTCATAATTTGCCTTTTCTATAGCTTGTTTGATCATCGTATTAGCGCTGGTATTGACCCAATAAGGTATCAATTGTTTATTATCTATATAGTTAAGTATCGACCATGGATTATAGATTTCTTTATCGCCTATTTTATAGCCATCATACATTTCTTTGACTTCTTCATTTAATTCTAAATGATAATATTCAAGCAGCTCTTTTGTTTCATCATTGTCAAAGCCAAAATAAGATGCATATCTTTGATTTGTTATATCACAAACTATAAGATTATTTAAATCACTAAAGATATTTTCTTTAGCCACTCTTTGGATTCCTGTAAGCATCGCATATTTTAAGCTATTTGATGTCTTAAGAGAATTATGCAATAATCCCGCAAGTCCTCCTCTTACTTCATCATAAAAGCCATTGATATGTGCTTCTACAAATGGTGTATCGTATTCATCTATAAATACCATGACTTCCTTTCCATAATAATCTTGTATTCTTTCCATTAAAAACGAAAGAGCATCATTTATTCCCTTTAAGCTATCACTTTCCTCTAACACTTGATATATTTTTTCATATCTATTCTTCTTAAAACCTTTTAGATTTTCAAATACAAAATCATACTTATCCCATTGATCTTGTATTTGTGTTTTTATTGTCGAAACCACAGTATCTTTATCTCTTTTTGCATCCGCAAAAGAAATAAAGATGGTTGGATATTGATTGATTTCAGTTGCATAAGGTGTTTCCATGATTTTTGTACCTTTAAAAATTTCTTTAGAATCTTTAGTAATATCAAAGAACTCTGCCATCATTGACATATTGATGGTTTTTCCAAATCTTCTTGGACGAGTAATTAATGTCACATCAGATCCTCTGTTTAAAAATTCTTCAATCATTAATGTTTTATCTACAAAATAATAATTTCCTTCTACAAGTCTTGAAAAACTTTTTGTTCCTATCGGTATTTTCTTCACTTCAATCACACCTTTCGGTATTATTATAAACGATTCTATCGCTATTGACTACTTGTTATTTTATCTAAAATATCTCAAATAAAAAAAGAAAAGTACGTTTTTCGCACGCATCTTTCCTTTATTTTTTAGATAATGTTTCAATAAATTCATTCAAACGATTCAACCATTGATTATTCTTTTGAATCGTAATTGTCACTTGATTATCAAGTGATTTAAATGATGGTTTGGTAAAGAGTTGATTAGCAAGGATAAAGAGTTTATCCCCAGAAATCGTTTCAAAAGCATTTGGTGAAAAGATGATTTCTAGTTTTTTACCATGGTCTTTAATATCTTCAATAATTGAATAATGAGACAAAATTTCAAGCTTTCTTTTTTCAATTAAAGCTTGGATGGCTTCTGGTAAGTTTCCATAATAATCATCAAATTCCGCTTTTAAACTATTAAGTTCACTCATTGTTTTTGCCTTATCTAAGCGTTGATAAAGTTCTAACTTTTCATAGTCACTTTCAACATAATCATCAGGAATATATCCATCAACATTAACATTTAAGTTTTTGATATTTTCTTCTGGTTTTTCTTCTTTATGCATTCTGACATTAATCGCATCTTGTAAGATCTTCATATACATTTCAAAACCAATATCATCAATAAAACCAGCTTGTTTACCACCCAAGATATCTCCTGAACCACGAATCGATAAATCACGCATCGCAATTTTATAACCACTACCTAGTTCGGTAAATTCTTTAATGGCTTTTAGACGTTTTAAAGCATCATCTTGAATGGCTTTATCTTTTTTATAAAGAAGATAAGCATAAGCACCTCTTTCACTTCGTCCCACACGTCCTCTAATTTGGTAGAGTTGCGCTAAGCCAAATTTATCTGCATCTTCAACAATCATCGTATTCGCATTAGGAATATCAATCCCAGTTTCAATAATTGTTGTACAAATTAAAACATTAAATTCTTTATTCATGAAACGAAGCATCACATCTTCAAGTTCATTTTTATCCATTTGTCCATGACCGATAGCTACTTTGGCATTAGGTACTGTTGAAGCAATTTTATAAGCGACATTAGCGATTTGATCGGTACGGTTATAAAGATAGAAGACTTGTCCATCTCTAGCAAGTTCTCTTTCGATTACTTGTTTAATAAGCGTATCGTTTTTTTCAACGACATACGTTTGTACCGGTAATCTATTTTTAGGTGGTGTATCAATTTTTGATAAACCACGAATTCCCATTAAAGACATTTGTAAGGTACGAGGAATTGGCGTTGCTGAAAGTGAAAGAACATCAATGGTTTCACGATATTCTTTAATTTTTTCTTTTTGTTTAACACCAAAACGTTGTTCTTCATCGATTACAAGTAAACCTAAATCACTAAACTGTACATCTTTTGATAAAATACGATGAGTTCCAATAAGTAAATCAATTTTTCCTTCTTTGACTTCTTTTAAAATACGTTTTTTCTCTTTAGCCGAAGTAAAACGATTAAGTAAAGCAATTTCTACCGGGAAATTTTTAAAACGTTCAGTTGCTGTTTTAAAATGTTGCATTGATAAAATCGTTGTTGGACAAAGGAAAGCCACTTGTTTATGATCAAGAATCGCTTTAAAAGCACCACGTAAAGCCACTTCTGTTTTTCCAAAACCAACATCACCACATAAAAGACGATCCATTGGTTGAGGTTTTTCCATATCTACTTTAATTTCATCAACACTGCGTTGTTGATCTTTTGTAAGATCATAACCAAATTGATTTTCAAAATCCATTTGTAGTTCATTATCTTTAGAAAAAGCAAAACCTGGTGATGACATACGCTTTGCGTAAAGTTCAATTAATTGATCAGCAATATCATCAATTTTATTTTTAGCTTTTTGTTTAGCTTTTGCCCATTTGCTGCTACCTAAAGCATGGATCATTGGGACTTTTCCATCACTACTTGCGTATTTACGAATCATTTTAAATTGTTCAACGGGAATATAAAGTGTATCATCGCCAGCATAAGCTACATAAAGATAATCTTTATGATATCCTTTAACATCTAACGTTTTAATTCCTAGATACTGTCCTATTCCATAGCTATCATGAACCACATAATCACCGACATTTAATTCTTGGAAATTACGTAATGTTTTCGCATCTTTAAATCTAAAGTATTTTGCTTTAGAGACATTGACTTCTCCAAAGAGTTCATGAGCCGTTAAAATTACCGTTTTTTCTTCTATTAATTCAATTCCTGTAGAAAGATTTCCTACATAGAGATTGATTCCTGGATAAATCACTTCATCAATACCCACAAGGGTATATTTCATTTCATGACGATCAAAGAGTTCAATCATAAGTTGTAATTGATGTTTATTTTCTAAGGAAATAAGAATTTGACTATTTTTTAAATAATCATTGATTTGTTGGATGACACGTTTTTCATCATCACGATTAAACATCACATCATGGCTGACAAAAACTTGATCATCTTTGCTGGTACTAAAAGTATTGATGCATTGATAATTATCTTGAATAATGTGATTAAAATCTTGATAAAGTTGGTTATCTTTTAGAAAACGTCCACTTTGACTGAGTTCTTGATAATAATAGAAGTTTTCTGAAAGATAGTTTTTGATTTGAAAATCGATATCTTCTTTTTGACATAGAATCGTTATTGGATCTTTTAAATAATCTTTAATGCTTGTCACACTTTTAAAAAGATGATAATAAGCATATTGACTACTATCGGTTCCATGGGCTTTTAAGTTTTCAATATCAATCATGATTTTTTCTTCAAAATCATCTTTGAATAAATCATCCATTTTTTGATATTGTTCTTCAAAAGAATCTTTGATTTTGGTAATAACTGGTCCTACTTCTTGATCTAAATATAAAAGATCAGTGGCGGGAATGATTTCAATTTCATTGACTTTTTCAATTGTTCTTTGGGTTTTTTCATCAAAGAATTTAATATAATCAATTTCATCATCAAAAAAATCAATACGTATTGGATGGTCATATTGCATTGAAAAAACATCAATGACACCTCCACGTTTAGAAAAATAAAAAGGTTGGTCAACACGCGTTGTATGCATATAACCTGCTTGAATTAAAAATCTTTGTAAATCATAAACATCAATATGATCTCCTACTTTTAAGGTCATACAGTTCTTTTTAAAAACATCCTCACTTGGTACATAACGCATCACACTATGACCATGGCTAATTAATAAATGAGGTTTTTCTTTTGTAAGTTCATACATCGTTGAAAGTCTTTGTCCTAAAAGTTCTCCTGAAGCTGCCAGACTTTCAATACGATAAGATTCATCTACAGGGAAATAAAGGGCATCATCTATCATTTGAGAAACTTGTTTATAAAGAAGATTGGCTTCATATTGATTAGATTTAATGATCAACATATCTTTCTTTAAAGTCAAAAATGCGCTAGCAATAAGTAGCGCTTCGGCGTTTTGTGAGTTAACGACGATATTTTGTTTATTGAGTAAAGCTTGAAAAGCTTTGTTATCTTTTAATAAGTTTAGTATTTTTTTCATAAGTGCCTCTAATTAAAACGATTCATCGCATGATTGAAACCATGTTCTAAATAATCAATAACTGCATCGCTCGCATTTTCTACACCTTGTTCAATAGCTTCTTGTTCTTCATTTGTAAAACGTGATAAAACATAATCCACCACTTTGATGTATTTACTACGATCAATCCCCACACGAATACGATTAAAATTTTGACTTCCGGTATGCAAGATAATATTTTTGATGCCATTATGTCCACCAGCACTTCCACTTTGTCTTAAGCGAAGTTTTCCCACCGGCATGTCTAAATCATCATAAACTACTAAAATATCTTCTTGATTGATTTTAAAGAAATCCATCACTTGTCTAACTGATTCTCCTGAAAGATTCATATACGTTTGGGGTTTTAATAAAATCACATCTTCCCCTTGATATTTTCCTTTTCCATAAAGTCCTTTAAATTTACTTTGACTAATTTCAATATTTAATTTTTCACTTAAACGATCTAATACCATAAATCCTGTATTATGTCTTGTTCTTTCATATTCTTTACCAGGATTTCCTAGTCCTATAATTAATTTCATTTTTTACCTCTTTAATCCAAAAATTTTCATTGAAATAGGCGCTAAATATGTGCGTGATTCATGATCATTAAAAATCACTTCATATTCGTCCATATCATTTATTTCAAAATCATAATACGATGGATTAAAATATGCAACTATCTCTTGATATTTTCCTTTATTTTGTTTCACACTATAACGTAAAATACGATAATCAAAATGATTTGTCGTCACATTTTCATTGACTTCTTGAATTGTTTCATATTTAAATCCACTATTTTCTTTTCTAAGTTGAATGATTTGTTTAAGAATTTCAAGATCCTCTTGATTTTCATCCACTAGATTCCAATTCACCGCATTGATGGAATCAAGCGTATTATACGTATTTCCTAAACCACCTTTACTACGATAAAACTCTTGTCCACAATGAATAAAAGGAATTCCTTGTGATAAAATTAGAGCAACATTCAACATCAATTGTCTTTTTTTACGTGTTTCAAGCGGTTCATCCCCATTACTGATTGCAAACTTATCAAAAGTGGTTGCGTTATCATGACATTCAACATAATTAATACTTTGGTCAACATAACTATAACGATTAGTATTTTTCATACATTCCCCACCAATTTCACAGTTATACATATTTCCCGCAAAGTAACCTTTATCTTTTAATGCCGAATCGCCACTTCCACCTTTTAAAGTTTCACGATAGTAATCATTAAAGAAACCGATATTCAACATCTTTTGATGATTGTCTTGCATTCCTTTTTCCTTGTCATCCATGGCTGTAGGCATATTCCATCCTTCGCCATACATAATAAAGCTATCATCAATTTTAGAAGCTTGATTATATACTTGATTTAAGGTTTCTATATCAATAATACCCATTAAATCAAAACGGAAACCATCGACTCCATAGAGTTTTTGCCAACGAAGACACATATCTTTAATATAGCGTCTTGTCATTTGATGTCTTGATTCCAAATCATTTCCACACCAAGAACCATTAGACATTTCCCCGTATTGATTCTTTCTAAAGTAGTATCCTGGAACAGTTCTTTCAAAAGCACTCGTAAAGTAATCATACATATGATTATAAACAACATCCATGACCACTCTTAATCCTTTTTGATGTAGCTTTGACACCATATGACGACATTCTTTGACACGTGAATAGCCATCTTGAGGATCTAAAGCATAGCTTCCTTCAGGAACATTGTATTGAATTGGATCATAACCCCAGTTATACATGACCGTTGGATGAAGTTCATCAACCGTTGCAAAATCATACATTGGCATGATTTGGACATGGGTAATACCTAGATCCACTAAGTAATCAAATCCCGCTTGATGTCCTTTTGGTGTTTTTAAATTTTCTTCAACCAAAGACATAAAAGTTCCTGGATGTGTTGCTTTGATTGAAGAGGACATGGTAAAATCACGGACACTTAATTCATAAATAATCGCATCCGTTTTTCTTTTCATATGTGGTAAGTTTTCTAAATAAAGTGGTTCATTAACTTTATCAACATCAATAACAATATTACTTTTACTGTTCGCATTTGAAGCATAAGCATAAGGATCTAATGTTTCATGGAAACTTTTGTGATGACGAATCAAATAATTATATTCTTGATTTTCTAAATCACCTTGAATTGTTGTTTCAAAGACCCCTTTTTCTTTTCTTTCCATTATATAAGCAAGATTTCCAACTTTAACCATCACTTCTAAAGCTGTTGGCGCCCATACTTTAAATGTCGTTTGATCCTTTTGATAGATTGGTCCAAGAGATCCATCATAATAGAAAAGCTCATCGAAATCATCTAATTCAGATAAACGTACATATTGTAAGATGGCACTTAAACCATAATTATCCACCATTTCATAATGGTGTGTTAAATCAATATTGACATCTTTAAAATAATATTTCACACATATATCATCTTCACAGGTTTCACAAACATTTAATTCAACCAGTGTTTCTTTTGTTAAATCTCTTAAATAAAATTTGGGTGAAATACCCCCATAATATTTCTTAGAAAGTTTAACTTCTATTTTATTTAACTCAATTAAATTTGCGAGCATTCGCACTTTGCCTTGTTCCATTTTTAATCACCTAATCGTATTATACGCAAAATTATTCTTTTATTCAAACATCTTCTTTTTTTGCTTTGAGGTTCAAATTTTTATGATATAATAGCCTCGGTGATGAAAATGAAAGTTGGTTTAGTATTAGAAGGTGGCGCTATGCGTGGTTTATATACAGCAGGTGTCATTGATACATTTTTAAAAGAAAAGATTGATGTCGATACGATTATTGGTGTTTCTGCAGGTGCTTTATTTGGAATGAATTATAAATCCAAACAACAAGGACGTGTTTTAAGATACAATAAAGCTTATGCAGGCAATAAAAATTATATGGGTGTTTATTCATTTTTAAAGACAGGAAATGTGATGAATGAAGAATTTTGTTTTGAAAAGCTCATTGATGATTTAGATCCAATTGATTATAAAACTTATCAAGAATCAAAAGTTGATTTCTATGCCGTTGTGACAAACTTACAAACTGGAAAAGCTGAATATAAACTTCTTGATACCTTAGATAACTACGATCAAGTCGAATATTTAAGAGCTTCTGGTTCCATGCCTTTTGTTTCTCATACGATTCAAGTCAATGGTAATGATTATTTAGATGGTGGATGCAGTGATAGTATTCCTATTGAAAAGATGTTAGAGATGGATGTTGATAAAATTATTGTGGTTTTAACCCGTCCTTTAGGTTATCGTAAAAAACCAGCCAATAAGCATCTTAATAAGCTTTTCTATCGTCATTATCCTCATTTTGTCGAAACTTTAAATAATCGTTATTTAAATTATAATCATTCTCTTGATTTAATTACAAAATTAGAAAAAGAAAAGAAAATCTTTGTCTTAAGACCTAGTCAACTTATTCCTATTGGACGTCTTGAAAAAGACAAAGAAGTCATTCAACAAATGTATGACTTAGGTGTTCATGATTGTAAGAATCAATTAGAAAACTTAAAAAAATACTTAAGAGGCTAAAATTTAGCCTCTTAAGTCTGTTGACAAAGTAGATGAAAATATCAATTATTTTATTTCAAATTGATATTT
>JAUNWT010000043.1 GCA_030540195.1 Bacillota bacterium
CACCTGCCTTGCACGCAGGGGGTCAGCGGTTCGATCCCGCTTGGCTCCACCAATTTATTTTTATGCGGAGATTTACCCAAGTCTGGCTGAAGGGACTGGTCTTGAAAACCAGTAGAGGATTAACGTCCTGCGGGGGTTCGAATCCCTCAATCTCCGCCATTTTTATTGTTATTGGTCTGGTAGTTCAGCTGGTTAGAATGCCGCCCTGTCACGGCGGAGGTCGCGGGTTCGAGTCCCGTCCAGACCGCCAATAATGGTTCCGTAGCTCAGTCGGTAGAGCAGAGGACTGAAAATCCTCGTGTCGGTGGTTCGATTCCGCCCGGAACCACCATTTAAATAGAAATTTGGTCTGGTAGTTCAGCTGGTTAGAATGCCGCCCTGTCACGGCGGAGGTCGCGGGTTCGAGTCCCGTCCAGACCGCCAGATAGTCATGCAAAGAGTCGAACTTCGACTCTTTTTTACGTATAAGGAGGTTTTTATGCAATCATCATTATATATCTATGAAATAAATATTATTTGTGTGATTATTTTATCTCTTATATTTAAATATTATAATTTTAAAACAATGAAGCATTCAACAAGAGAAATGATTTTCAACTCTATTTTATTGTTTTCTATTTTTCTTTGTTTTTTTGATATGTCTTCAGAATTTTTTAGTGGAAAGCTTATAAATTTTAATCATTTTCTTTTAGAAATTTCTACGGATCTATATTATATATGTATGACATTGATTTGTTATAGCTGGTTAAATTATGTTTATATTTGTGTTTTAAGACATGATTTACCAAAATATCTAAAATATATATTACGAATACCCATTTTAATTTTTGTTTTTATTGTATTTACGAATCATTTTACACATTTTCTTTTTATTATTGATAAAGAAAATATTTATCATCGAAGTGGTGGCATCTACATTCATTGGGTGGTTAGTTGGATATATATCATACTTGCAACATTGTTAAGTGTTTACGTTTTATTATGTACAAAAAGTAAATATCGTAGAAAAGAAATTTTACCTTATTTATATTTTATTATTGCACCTGTTATTGCGAGTGTTATTCAAATGAATTATTATGGATTTTCTTTGTTTCAAGTGGGAATAACGATTTCACTTTTAATGATTTTCTTTTCATATCAAAACTATATGATTCAAAAAGATCCTTTGACAGGTCTAAAAAACAGAAATGTTTTAGAACAATACCTGGATCATTTAATATCACCCGTTTTGAGTTCACTTTCAATTTTAATGATAGATATCAACAAATTTAAAGAAATAAATGATGAATATGGTCATCTAATAGGTGATCAAGCCCTTCAAAAAACATCACAGGTTTTAAATGAATATTTTATGAAAAATTATCCAGCAGCACAACTTTATCGTTATGGCGGAGATGAATTTCTTATAATGCATGTGAATTTAAATAAGCGAGAATTAGAAAAAATAAAACAAGATTTATTGTATAAGTTTCAAACATTAGAATTACCTTATTCACTTACAGTGAGTATAGGCTATGGTTATGGAAATGTTTATTCAGAAGAAACTATTAAAGAATTATTTCAGGAAGCTGATCAAAATATGTATGAACACAAAAGAAAGAATTGAGTTGGCAATTCTTTCTTTTATTTTATAATATAAATAATATTTATTGAATAAAAAATAATATATAGATATAATACACATGGGTGGTTATATGAAGTTTAAATATAAATCTTTAAGGACATACTTAGTTGAAGAAAAGAAGTTTATTCAATTACTAGAAGATATGTCTTTAAATGGGTGGCAATTAGATGAAATTAAATATAATTTCTTAAAGTTTAAAAAAGTGTTTCCTCAAAGAAGAAAATATCAGGTATTTTATAAACAAAATGCATGTGAATTAAAAGAAGCAGGGTATCATTTGATTTGTACATGTTATGATTTACAGGTCTGCTATGCAGATAATCTTTTTATACAAAATACTTTCTCTAATGAGCCAAGAGAAAAAGTCTTAAAAGGTATTTATCTTTTAAGAAATTCAATTGCATGGATGATTATTGCTGGTATTTTGTTACTTACGTATTTTCCATTTTCAAAGGGAATACCAACATTTAATTATTTTATTTTCTATTTAGGAAGGTATCTTTTTAATGGAATGATCTTTTTTGCGGGTGCTTTTTTGTTTAGTTATTCTCTTTATAATTTATATCTTGGAAAATGTTTAGAGAATTATCACCGAAGTGTTGAAAAAATCCTCTATGTTTTTAAGATGCTTTTGCTTGGTTTAGCGGTATTTGTTGCGAGTTTTTATATTCTACAAATAGGGTTGATGGCAACTTTTGTCTTTATTGTTTCAATGATTTTATCGTGGATAGTTTCTTATTTTTCAGAAAATAATTTGAAAAATAACGCCATTCGATACATTTGTGTTATTGTTTCTATAGCACTTACCTTTATTAATACTTCAGCGCCTATATATGATAATGTTCAATGTTATCAAGAACCTAAAGGATATGTGATGGAAGATGGTGGGGCGTTTTATAAAGGACTCAATGTTGAAAATAAACAAGGAATTATTGAAGCTGTTTATGAAAGCTCAAGTTCATTTCATGCTAAACATCTATATCAATATCAAGTAGAGAGAGTTTATAAAAAACATTTTAAAGAAGTAAAACCTTATCAAGAAGTTAAAAAGAAATTTATGAAGATTGATCAAGGAATGAAATATAAAAATGAATATATTCTTTTAATAAATAAAAGAGTGATTTATATTCAAAATATTCATACTCAAGATTTAGAGATGATCATCAATCATTACAAAACATTAAAGATTTGAGGAAACTCAGTCTTTTTATTTTTTTTGTATTAAAATAATAAAAATAATATTGATATATAAATGGTATAAGAATATAATAAAAGTAAAGAAAGGGGAGGAAAGAGATGTTTGGTTATTTGAAGAAAATCATTAAGAGTCAATGGAAGATGTATAGTTTTCTTATTTTGATTCTTTTATGTTTATCATCTTTTGAATTTGTATTGTTAAGTATTTATAGTTGTTTTGAAACGAATCAGGGAATAGATACACTTTTATTACGGTTTATTCCTACTTTAGGAGTTTTTGTTTCAATGTTTCTTACGATATTGATGAATAATTATTTTTTAGAAAGTAAAAAAGAAGAGTTTTCAATCATTCTTTTATCAGGATGTCGAAATCGAGAAATTATTCTTTATATCATTGTTCAATTTGGTGTTCTCTTTCTCATTGGTGATCTTTTAGGAAGTATTTTAGGAATTGAGTTGATGAAGCTTATTAATTTGTATTCTGGATATTATTTTTATTATTTATATGATAGAGTGTTCTACTTATACATTGCTTTCTTTATCTGTAAGATGATTTATATTTATATGATCAACTTTAGTCAGTTTATTCAAATTAAGATGTCCATTTCAGATTATCTAACGCATCACCAACAAAAAACATCAAAAGTTCCTTTTAAATCAAAAAAACAAAAACCAATTAAAGAAGTTCTTATTACAGTACTTGCGGTTTTGATGATTGGCTTTTCATTACAAGGTTTATTTCAAATGAAAAATGCAACACTTCTTCCTGTGTATTTTATGTTTTTCTTAATGGGAGAGTTGATTTTAATCAATACAACAATTCCTTTTATGTATGATTTACTTCATGATTCTTATTTACTTAAAGCACCAAAGAGTTTAATGGTATTAAGCTATGTCATGAATTTATCAAAGGTATTAGGATCTATCGTTTATGTTTTATCAGCTGTTGTGCCAATTTGTTTGGTTGTTTACTTTTTAAAAATCGAGAGTCCTGCTTATGTGTGTGTATCTAATATTTCTTATATCATGATGCTTTTAATGATGTTTATTTGTTTTGTTTTAAGATTTCAAGTATATCTTCCACAAATATATGAAGAAATCGTGGTTAAAAAGGCATTAGGTTTTCGTTTAAAGGAGATTCAAAAAATTTATCGTGATGTGACAGTCATCTTTGTTTTATTAATTGATATTTTTCCTTTTATTCTTTATGGAACGATGCTTTATTTAGCGTATCTTCAAAATCAAATTACTTATAATAATATGCTTTTATTAAGTTTATCGTATTTGATTTTATTTCTTATTTATGGATGCTATATCAATTATCAATATCAAAAAACAATTAAGGAGGTTTATTTCAATGTCAAATATATTAATCGAAGCGAATAATATTTCTAAGATTTATGATCAAGATATGTATTTAAAAAGAGGAATTAATTTTTATGCTTTACACCATGTTGATTTCATTGTGGAAAGAGGAGATTTTATTACGGTTATGGGACCAAGTGGTTCTGGAAAAAGTACATTGATGAATTGTATTTCTACCCTTGATAAAGTATCTTCAGGAAAATTAGAAATCTTACAAAAACCTGTTCTTGCAATGAAAGAAGATGAACTCAGTGATTTTAGAAGAAATTATTTAGGATTTATTTTTCAAAACCATCATTTAATTTCTTCACTCACTATTTTTGATAATATTGCGACACCACTTATTTTAAATAAAAATGATCCAAAAAATACGAAAGCAAGAGTGGAAGAAGTATCAAGAAAACTCAATATTGAAAAAATACTTTATAAAAAACCTGATGAATGTTCAGGTGGAGAAAAACAAAGAGCGGCCATCGCTCGTGCGATTATTACTCGTCCTTTGATTCTTATTTGTGATGAACCAACAGGAAACTTAGATAGTGAAAACTCTCATGAAGTTTTAACGTATCTTTCGAAATTGAATGAAGAAGGAACGGCTATTATTTTAGTCACACATGATAGCATGATTGCGAGTTATGCTAAAAAGTTTATGTATTTACGTGATGGAACGATTCATACGGTAATTTCTAGAAATGATGCCAGCCAAGAAGAATTTTTTCAAGCGATTGTAGAGGTAACAACTCAAGATAGTTTAAGAAAACGTTTTATGCAAGGAGGATAAGAAAATGAGTGAAATGAATATTGTGAATTTAGGAAGTAAAAAAGAAAGCAAGATGTATAATAAAAGATTAATTGTTTATGGGGTTGTTGAAAATATGGAAGTCGATGCAACTGCAATCAAGAAATTAAAACCACTTTATATGTATCAAGATCATTTAGAATTTATTAATCCTTACCATGATCAAGTCATCATTGATGCCAAGGATATTGACAAAGTTGTCTTAAAAATGTGTGGTCGTATGAAAATCTTTGGCTTCTTTTCAGAAATTAATTTCTATTTAGATTTAGATGTTTATGTTAAAGAAAATATTTATAAATTTGAAGTCCAAAATATGCAAACAGCGAATAATATTATTGATTACTTAAA
This sequence comes from Bacillota bacterium, assembly GCA_030540195.1. Classification (GTDB taxonomy): domain Bacteria; phylum Bacillota_I; class Bacilli_A; order Erysipelotrichales; family Coprobacillaceae; genus Faecalibacillus. Next base: position 5,334 of record JAUNWT010000043.1, read on the forward strand.
ACATGCACCTTTTGTGGTAGATGATTATATGAATGTTTATGATATTTTTGAAAAACATCCAGATTGTCTAGCAAGAACACGTTACCTTCAAGCAAACTTTAAAAAGATAGCCAAGGAATATGGAATTGATTTTCCTCGTCAAGGAGGAACTTATTAATGAAAAAGTTAAGAGTTGATCAAAAGATTATTGTTATAGCGTTTGTTTTGGATTTATTGATGCCCTTTTTGATTGGCTATGGTACTTATAAGCCAGAATATGAAGCAACACATTCAATGTATTTAGCGGGACAACTAGGAATTATTTGTTATGGGAGCTTTATAATTTTACCGATTCCTTATGCGATTGCTTTGATTTGTTTAAAAGATGTTGATTTAAAAGGAAACAGTGTAGCATGGCTTACTTTAGGAATCATCAATCTCGCAATTTTTCATCGTTTTAATGTTCATAGTATTATTGAAATGCCAACAGTATTTATCTGTATAGGTTTATGTTTATTAATTCAAGTTTTTATCTATTATAAAAATAAAAAATTTGCCTAAAATGACAAAATAAGTGAAAGAGAAGAAAGATAATAGAAGCATATTATCTTTTTTCTTTTATTAGACTTAAGTAGGAGGCAAATTATATGATTCAAGCAATCCTGATATTATGTTTAGGTTTTTATGTTTTAGTGAAAGGGGCAGATTGGTTTGTTGAGGGCGCTGCTTCTCTTGCTTGTTATTTTCATATACCTCAACTTGTGATTGGTTTAACAATTTGTGCAATGGGAACCAGTCTTCCAGAAGCATCGGTTTCTTTAGTAGCAGCCATTCACGATAATGCGCAAATTACCATAGGAAATATCGTAGGAAGTAATATTTTAAATATTTTGATTATTTTAGGAATGACTTCGTTAATTACACAATTAAAGATTCAAAAGTCGACCTTTTTAATTGAAATACCATTTATGCTTTTTTCTACAATTGCATTACTAATTATGTCTATAGATGAAGTGATTACTTTTTATGAAGGAATGATTTTAGGGATTTTCTTTATAGGCTATTTGATATATCTTTATTTTCTTTCACGAAAAAGTGAAGAACAAGAAGAAAGTAAACATGCTCTCCTTATTTGTTTCACTTTGATTTTATTAGGAATCTTTTTTGTTATTATTGGTAGTCATCTTGTCGTACAAAGTGCCACAAGTTTATCAAAAATGTTAGGTTTATCCAAACGCTTTATTGGTTTGACAGTTGTTGCCTTTGGAACCTCACTTCCTGAACTTGTCACATCTGTTGTTGCCGCAAAAAAAGGCAAAGCCGATATTGCGATTGGCAATATTGTAGGAAGTAATATTTTTAATATCTTATTTGTTGTAGGAAGTGTTTCGCTTATTTGTCCAATTCCTTTTGAAAGTCATTTCTTTGTTGATATTTTAGTTGCTTTAGGAGCAGGGGCTTTTTTGTGGATTTGTACAATCAAACACCAAGAATTAAGAAGGTTTCATGGCCTTATGATGCTTGTTTTTTATGGATTGTATTTTTTATATTTGTGTTAAAAAGGAATCAAAAACATACAATGATACTGGTGATATTATGAAACTATTACTCAGTATCTTTTTTATGTTTCAAGTTGTTTGCGCTAAAGTAGAGTTTTATGGAGGCAGTTATCTAGTTTATGATAGTTACAATGATTATATTGTAGAAAGCTATAATGAAAATAAAAGACAATCAGTGGCTTCTATCTCTAAAATAATGACAGCAATTTTAGTTGTTGAAAATAGTCGATTAGAAAAAGAAGTGATTGTTGATGAAACAATTAATAAAGCTTATGGAAGTTGTGTTTATATACATATAAAAGATAAAATCACAATTCAAGATCTTTTATATGGATTAATGCTTCGTAGTGGAAATGATTGTGCGTTAATGCTTGCAAAGAGTGTCGGTGGGAGTGTCAATCATTTTGTAGAAATGATGAATGAAAAAGCGAATGAACTTCATATGAATGATTCACATTTTTCCAATCCTTCCGGTCTTGATGAAGAAGATGATGGGAATGTTTCAACAGTAAAAGATATGGCTTTACTTTATGATTATTGTTGTCAAAATCCTATTTTTAATCAAATTGTACAAACCAAAGTTTATAAGCGACTAGATGGGATGGGGTCTTGGCATAATAAAAATCGTCTTTTAAAAGAGTATGCCTATTGTGTCGGTGGTAAAACGGGTTTTACTAAAAAGGCAAGGAGAACATTGATAACCAGGGCTGTTAAAGGGGATCATGATTTGATTATTGTCACTTTTAATTGTGGGAATGATTTTGAATTTCATAAAAAGAAATATGAAGAATGTTTTGAAACGATGGAAAAGCAGGTGTTGTTTGATAAGGGAGTTCGTGTTATTGGAGGAAAGCCCTATTTATTTGATGAAAGCTTATTTATCGAAAAGAAAAAGGAAGATCGGGTTTCTTATCTCATTAAAGATGAATGTGTATATTTATATGTAAATCAACATTATATAAGAAAACAAAAGCTGAAAAGATATTGTTTTGTAGATCTTTATCAAATGATTTTAAAGGATCTTTTTTATGAATAAGTTCTTTCAGTATGCTCTTGTTCTTTTATTAATAATTGGTTTTATTATGAATCGTCAACAACAAATGCTTACAGCACTTTTAAAGACTCCTTTTGAAGTTTTTGAACTCACTAAAACCCTTATTTTAAGTTTATGTTTATGGAATGGCTTATTAAAAGTTATTCAAGCCTCTAAAATGATGAATCATTTTACCTTTCTTTTAAAACCACTTTTAAAACTTATTTATGGAAAATGTATTGAAGAAGAAAGTCTCTATCAAAGTCTTTCTTCAAATTTACTCGCTAATTTATTAGGACTAGGTACTCTAGCAACCTTAAGTGGTTTAAAAGCCATTCAATTACTTAAAGAAAAAGGTTATCGTCAAGCCATTATGTTGCTTGTCGTCATGAATACCGCGGGTTTTTCTTTACTTCCAACAACTATGATGACATTACGGCAAAGTTATCAAAGCAAGTATCTTTTAGCTTTTTATCCCTATAGTCTTTTTATTGGTTTTGTGATTAGTGTTGTAGGTGTTTTGATTATTAAGGTGATTGATCATGAATAGTTTTATCCTCATTATTTTATTATGGAGTTTTTTAGAATGTTGTTATCGTCATATTTCTATTTATGAAACCTTTATTGAAGGTGTCAAAGAAGGATGTCAGTATTTATTGACCTTATTTCCGCCTTTAATGTTTTTAACACTTATTGTTTCTTTATTTCAAAGTTGTGGAATCACAACTTTGCTTGTTGATCTTTTAAAGAATCTTTTAAATGTCTTGAATATTCCTATGGATTTACTTGTAATGGCTATAATACGCCCTTTATCAGGACAAGGAGCGATGGTTTTATTAAAAAGAATTTATGAAAGTTATGGAATTGATCATGTTTATAGTTTGCTTGCTTCGATTGTTCAAACCGGAAGTGATACGACACTTTATGTAGTTACTTTATATTTTGGCAGTATTAAAGAAAAGAATTATCGTTATAGTTTAGTGCTGGGTTTCTTTTTAGATTTTTTAGCGTTTTCCATGATGATTTGTTTTTATCATTTTGGAATGATTTCATAAGGTTTTCATATATTGGAATTAAAGGAGTTATGATAATGGAAACAAAACAAATTCTTAAAGATATTGGACAAAGATGTAAGGGGGATATTTATTTAGGTGTTGTTGGACCGGTAAGAAGTGGGAAGTCCTCTTTTATTAAACGTTTTATGGAAATGGCGGTTATTCCTTATATTGAAAATCCTGATGTAAGATTGCGTACGATTGATGAATTACCTCAATCAGGTAAGGGAAAAATGATTATGACGGTGGAACCGAAATTTATTCCAAATCAAGCTGTTTCAATTGATTTACAAGATGATTTTAAAATTAATGTAAGATTGGTGGATTGTGTTGGTTATGTTATTGAAGGGGCAAGTGGTTATCAAGATGATAGCGGTATTCGTCTTGTTAAAACTCCTTGGTATAATGAAAGTATTCCTTTTGATCAAGCCGCTAAAATTGGTACTAAAAAGGTTATACAAGATCATTCAACGATTGGCATCGTCATGACGAGTGATGGAAGCTTCTTAGATATTGAAGAAAGAAACTATCATCAAGCAACACAAGACATTATTGAAGAATTACAAAATATAGGAAAGCCTTTTATTGTCATTGTCAACAGTAAAGATCCTTCCAGTACAACTTGTCAAAATGTTGTTGAAAGCTACCGAAAAAAGCATGATGTGCCTGTTATGGCTATGGATGTCACGAATATGTTAGAAACCCAAGTCGTTCATTTACTTCAAGAAGCTCTTAATGAATTTGGAGTCAAGGAAGTTAAAATAGAAGTACCACGTTATATTGCTATGCTTTCTCGTAATCATTGGTTAAAACAAACATTAGATGAAGCGCTTCGAAATTCTTTAGTTGAAATTAAAAAAATTAGAGATATTCAACACCTTACCGAAGGTATGGAAAGCTATGATTTTATTAAAAGAGCGTATTTAAAAAATGTGGATACATCAAAAGCACAAGCTGTGATTAAAATAGAAGAAAGAAGTGGTCTTTATGATGAACTTTTAACGGATATTGTCGGTTATGAAGTAGATCGTTCTTCTATTTTAGCTCTTTTACAGGAATTGATGACAATTAAAGAAGAATATGATGGTATTTCTAATGCTTTATCCATGGTAAAACAAACAGGTTATGGTTATGCGATTCCTCGTTTAGATGAAATAGAACTTTCTAAACCGGAAATCATTAAACAAGGTTCACGTTATGGTATGAAACTTAAAAGTAAAGCAGCGACAACGTATATGATTAAAGTTGATATTGAAAGTACTTTTGAACCGATTATTGGTTCTAAACAACAAGCGGAAAGTTTTATTGATTATTTAAATCATAATGGTAATGATAAACAAGCAATTTTTGAATGTGATGTTTTTGGTAGAAAATTAGGAGATTTGATTGAAGAAGGTATGTATTATAAGTTAAATACGATACCAGAAAATGCAAGTATGAGGATTCATGATATCTTATTTAAAATCGTTAATAAAGGCAAATCAAATGTTATTGCGATTGTTTTATAAAGGGAAAAGCATTCTTAAATACAGGTGTATTTAAGAGGCTTTTTTGTATACAAAAAGAATTAAAAAAGATTGTTAAAAAGCACTTGAAACAACTTTTTTTAGATGATATACTAACCAAGTATTTTATTATTGCGGGGTGTGAAAATGAATAAAAAAGAATTAGTTGAATCAGTTTCAGTTGAACGTAATTTAACAAAAAAGGAAGCAGAACTACTTGTAGATACTGTGTTTAATACGATTACTAGAAGTGTTGTTGAAGGAGATAAGGTATTGATTTCAGGTTTTGGTACTTTTAAAGTTAATGATCGTAAAGCAAGAAAAGGAATTTCTCCTAAAACTCAAGAAGAAATGATTATTCCTGCCAGCAAAACTGTAACATTTAAACCTAGTAACAGACTTAAAGATGCGATGAATTAACGCATCTTTTTCATTTTCTGTTCATAAAAGGTGTCTATACTATAGATGAGGTGAAAATTATGTATTATTACTACGATAGTTATTATATGATAGGTTATTTATTAGTCATTGTAGGTGTAATTATTATGGCTCTTGCACAAATGAAAGTAAGTAGTGCCTATAATAAGTATTCAAAAATTGAAAACAGTCGTCATTTAACAGGGAGAGATGTCGCTTATGAAATCTTAAGTCAACATGGCTTAAATGATATCCAAATTTATGAAGTGCAAGGACATCTTAGTGATCATTATAATCCATCTAATTTAACGTTAAATCTTTCATCAGAGATTTATCATGGTACAAGTATTGCTGCCTTAGCGGTAGCGGCTCATGAATGTGGTCATGCTCTTCAACATCAAGAAGGCTATAAACCACTTACTTTTAGAAATATGATAGTACCTGTTTGTAATATTTCTCAAACAATTGGATGGGTAGCTATCTTTTTAGGATTACTTATTGGGAGAAGTTCGATTGCTTGGTTAGGGGTTTTACTCATGAGTTTAATGCTTCTTTTCCAAATTGTAACTCTTCCTGTAGAATTTGATGCATCTTCAAGAGCACTTAGTATTTTAAATGATCGTTATTTGACAGAAGAAGAATATCCAGGTGCAAAGAAAATGTTAACGGCAGCTGCTTTAACTTATGTAGCAGCCATGTTATCCACACTTTTATCTTTGTTGCGTATTGTTTTAATGGTCATGTCAAGAGATCGCGATTAAGCCTTTTAGAGGCTTTTTCTTTTTGTTAAAAAAGGGTATAATGATTTGGCGGAGGTGTTGTTGGTGAAAGCATTTTTTAGAAAACATCGATTTAAGATTTTAGTGACAATTTTAAGTCTTATTTTAGTTTATGTTTGTTTTTATATGTTATGGGTGCATATTCCTTATACAAAGCATCAAAATGAATTAACAAGTATTCAAGAAGAAATTTGTGATAAATATAATTATACGTATAACGGTTATTTTAATGAATATCAAAATAAGAAAACAAACTATATTGTTAAAGTTAAAAATAAGAAAAAGAATATGTATGTTCTTTGTAATACAAAATTAAAGAAAGTAGATACTTATAAAGGAAATGGTGTTAAAAAAAGTGTTGTTAAAGACGCATTTTATCAAAAGTATCATTTTAATTGTACCAAAATAGAAGTGGGTTATGAAAATGATCAATTCGTCTATTGCTTAACTTATAAAGGAAAGGATACGCTTTTATATGCTTATTATAGTTTAGATAATGGGGAATTTTTAAAAGCTTATAGGTTATAACAATGATTAAATATTTAACAGATTTACAGTGTATTCAATTTGAACGCTTACTTTTGCTTAGAAGTAAAGAACTTTCTTTAACAGATCAAGAAAGTCATCTGCTTTTATTGATTTATACTTTTAGTTCATTAAATAAAAAAATGATTACACCAACACTTTTATTACAATATTCTTCTTTGACACCTCAAGAAATGGATCATGTTTTAGAATCATTACTTCATAAAAAATGGATTTATAATAAAAATGGTGCGATTTGTCTTCATGATTTTACAAAGCGTCTTTTAGAAAAAGAAGAAGATGTTGCTGAAGAAAAAATGAGTTTAGTTGATGTCTTTGAAGAAGAGTTTGGAAGACCACTTACCCCAATGGAAATGGAAAGTATTAAAGAATGGGTTCAAGGTGGTTATAGTGAAGAAATGATTTATAAGGCTTTAAAAGAAGCAGTGAAAAGTAATGTAACTTCACTACGCTATATTGAAGGCATCTTGATTAATTGGGCGCAAAATGGCATCAAAGAACGTTATATAGAAGAAAAACCAAAAGAAAGAGTTGTGCCGGAAAGTCACTATCATTGGTGGGAAGATGAATAAAGAAAAAACAAAGCGAGTTCTTGATTATTTTGATGAACTTTATCCAGATGCCCATTGTGAACTCAATCATCGAAATGTTTATGAACTTCTTGTGGCTGTGATGCTTTCAGCACAAACTACAGATAAAAAAGTTAATCAAGTGACACCAGGACTTTTTGAAAAATATCCAACAGTCAATGATCTTGCAAGTGCTTCTTTAGAAGAACTTCAAGATCAAATCAAAGTGATTGGTCTTTATCGAAATAAAGCGAAAAATTTAAAAGCAATGGCTCAAGAACTTGTAGAAAATTATCAAGGGGAAGTGCCTTGTACACGTAAAGAACTCGAAAGTTTACCAGGAGTAGGAAGAAAGACAACGAATGTCGTTTTATCCGTTGGTTTTAATGTTCCTGCTTTTGCGGTTGATACCCATGTTGAACGTATTTCTAAACGCTTAGGTTTTGCGAAAAAGGAGGATAGTGTTCAAGATGTAGAAAGAAAAGTGTGTCGTTCGATTGAAAGAAGTCGTTGGAATAAAGCCCATCATCAATTTATTTTCTTTGGCCGCTATTTTTGTAAAGCACAAAAGCCAAATTGCAAGGAATGTCATCTTTATGATATGTGTAAAGAAAAAAAGAAAGTAGGGGATTAGATGGATCTAAATAAAAATCAACTTTATCAAATAAAAAAAGAAAAACTCAAAAAAGCTTTTCAACAAAATGGAATTGAATGCCTTTTTGTTGAAAATAAACAAGAACTTCTTGATTATTTAAAACCTTATTTAAAAGAAAATAAAACAGTAGGTGTTGGTGGTTCCATGACACTTTTTGAAACAGGAATCATTGATTTACTTCGAAAGAGTCCTATTCAATTTTTAGATCGTTATCAAAAAGATTTAACAAGAGATGAGGTGGAAGAAATTTTCCATCGCTCTTTATTAGCTGACTTCTATTTTACTAGCAGTAATGCTATTGATATGCAAGGTAATCTTTATAATATTGATGGCAATGGTAATCGTGTTGCAGCAATGATTTATGGTCCTAAAAAAGTATTTGTAATTGTAGGGAAAAATAAAATCGTTGAAGATGAAAAAGCAGCTATTCAATATATTCAAAATGTTTCAGCACCAGCAAATGCTATGCGTTTAAATAGAAAAACACCATGCATTCAAACAGGGTCATGTATGAACTGTCAAAGTGCTGATCGTATTTGTAGTATGTATACAAAAATATCAAGACAACAACAAGGACGAATGACAGTTCTTGTGGTTAATGAAGAATTAGGTTATTAGGAGGTTAGAAAAAATGTTTGAAAAAGTAGAATTAAGTGAATTACAAATGAATCCTTTTGATGAAATTAGTCAACATTGGTTACTTATTTCAGCAAAGAAAGAAGGAGTTGTCAATACTATGACAGCAAGTTGGGGACAAGTAGGACATTTATGGGGTAAAAATGTCGCTACTGTTTATATTCGTCCACAACGTTATACAAAAGAATTTGTTGATGCAGGTGATTATTTTACGATTACTTTCTTTGATGGCTATAAAAAAGAACTTGGTGTATTAGGTTCTAAATCAGGAAGAGATGGCGATAAAATTAAAGAAGTTAACTTTGACAAAGAAGAAGTAGATAACCAACCTACTTTTAAACAAGGTAAAATGGTTTTCATTTGTAAGAAAATTTATAGTGACTGGATCAAACCAGAACATTTTATTGATACATCTTTAGATGAAAGATGGTATCCACAAAAAGATTATCATGAAATGTATGTAGGTGAAATTGTCGCAGCATATAAACAAAAATAGTGAATGATATGAATTGATTTCATATCATTTTAAACAATCATTTAAGAAAAAAAGATTGTAGAGTTGACATAATAAATCAACTTTGCAATCTTTTTAATTTTAAGCATCTGAACGTGCAAAGGCATTTTTCATAGAATGACTGAGTTCATTTAAAACAAGGTTTAAAGTGTTTGAGGTTTCTTTCTTTAACATATCTGCAATTTTTTGATTAGCTTTATGTTTTAGTACCATTTGTTTTGTTGAATCTTTTTCTTTTTGAAGAAGTTGATCATATTCAAAAAGAATTTGATGACCTTTTGACATCACATTTCTTTGATATCTTTCAATATGTATTGCTGATTGTCGATATGAAGCATCGGCCATTGCTGCAAGTAAACGACTTGACCAATAAAAGTTATCAGTAGAAACTTCAGCTGTTGTATTTGAAAGATAATCAGGTGTTTCGTTGATAGCTCCATAGAAAGGTACAAGAGCGTTAAAGACATTTGATGCATAAGCAATCCATTCAATAGCTTGGAATTCTTGAGGCATATAAGGTCTTAATTGAATAACAGAAACAAAGTCATTACGATTGATTCCAATTGGACGATACATTCCTTTTTTAGAAAGATCCCCATGGTTTTTATAAGGATCATAATCTGTTCCTTGGAAATGAGAAGATAAAACATATTTAACATCTTCAATTGTAATCTTCTTTTCAGGTTTTAATGACCAAGGAATATCATCATCTTCAGGATGATGATCAAAAGTATGTGGATTTAAATATTTTTCAATAATCCAAGCACGAGGTGTGTTATAGATATGATCAGAATCATCATGACTTCCAAAAATATCACGAGCATTAATACCATCATCAAAAGAAACATTTAAATGATGAAGTTCAATAAATTCTTGTAAATCTTTTGAACACATATGATTTTCTTGTTTTCCCAAAGCATCTTCTAAATCAAATTCATCAATACCAAACTGATTTGGCATTACAACATAAAAATCATCAGGCACTCTTTTTGCAATCCAATGATGTCCACCAATTGTTTCTAACCACCATATTTCATTAACATCTTGAAAAGCGATGCCATTCATTTCATAAGTTCCATATTTTTCAAGTAACATTCCAAGTCTTTCGACACCTTCACGAGCACTATGGATATAAGGTAAGACGATATAAACGATATCCTCTTCACCAATTCCTCCAGGAATGTTATTTTCTTCATCATATTCTACAAGTGGATCTGCACCAAGAACACGAGGATTTGAAGTAATCGTTTCAGTAGCTGTCATTGCAACATTTTCTTCATTGATTCCACTAGCTGCCCATATTCCTTTTCCCTTAACAGCATTAGGCATAGCTGTATATTTTAAGGGGTTATCAGGTAAATCTATTTCTAGATGTGAAAGAACTGTTTTATATTTTCTTTTTTGTTGATGAGGTTCAATCACTACAAATTTCTTTGGGGTAAAACCATCAGCTCCAGAATCATCATTTCTAGCAATGAGAGTTGATCCATCATAAGAGGCATTTTTTCCTACAAGTATTGTTGTACACGACATAATTTTCACTCCTTTTTTATTTCATTATAGGCTTTTTTTATAAAAAGAAAAGTAGAAGATCAATCTTCTACTTGATAGTGAATGGTAAAACGATGTCTACCACTATTTTTAGATTGGTAGAGGGCTTCATCAGCATATTCAAAGGCATCATCAAAAAGTGTATTATGGTCAAAAAGATAAACTCCTAAACTTAATGAAAAAGGAATATCTTGGTGTTTTAAAGTGATTTCATCTAGACAATCTAATAGTTCTTCACAACGATGTTGAATTTGTATTTTGTCTGTTTCTTTAATAAATATAACAAACTCATCTCCACCCATACGAATAACGATATCTTCATTTGAATTATGAACAAGGAGATATTTTGCTAAAGAAACAAGAAGATCATTACCAACAAGATGTCCAAATGTATCATTGATATTTTTAAAGTGGTCAACATCTAAAACAATAAGAGCATGTTTATCAAAAGGGTGTTTTTTAATATAATCATCAGCTAAGTATTTTCCTGCTTTAAAATTGTAAAGATGAGTTAAAGAATCTCTTTGAACTTTTTGTTTTAAGTTATTTTGTTCATTCCAACTTGTTGTAATATCTGATGCTGTTGCTAAAATGATTTCAGGTTCATTATTAGAATTATATATAATAGTTGATTCTAATGCTTTTACGCAGTAATTTTTGGAATTACGATAAAATTCTCGATATATTACAGAATCTTTTGTTTTTAGAGTGAATAGGTCAATGATTTTTTGACGGTCTTCTTTAAAAACAGTTGTACGATCAGAGGAAATATATTCTAAATAATGATTATAAACTCTTTTTTTTGATTCTTCTAAAATATCAATGATCATTTTATCTTCTTGGATATGATATTCAAGAATAGAGATAGAATTATCTTTTAAAGCCATTTCATATTTTTCTTTTTCGACGATAGAATTAATTTCACGATCTTTAATAGCTGAAATATCTGTAATAAAGCATTGTACAGTTAAATATTTTTCATTATTAAAAACATATTGGCCTTGGTCATAAGCCCATAAATAAGAACCATCCTTTTTAAGTATACGATATTCTAATTGATGTATCGGATTAGAAGAAATGTTTTTTAATAAGACATCTTTCACCTCTTTTAAATCTTTTTTATGAATGCAATTTGACCATTGATGATGACAAGATTTTAAAAATTCTTCTTTGTTTGAATATTGTAAAATATTTAAAAGATTGTCATTAATATCTATAAGTGTAAAATTCTCATCAAGTTTAAAGCTACAAGAAGCTAAGATGTATGGTGTTGCTTCGAAATTTTTTTGTGTTGAAGCTACAGAAGTATGTAAAACCTCAACTTTATAATTTTTAAAGATTAATGTGTAAAAGTATTTTGTTTTTGTATGATAGTCAAGCATATTTAAATAAAAAGAACCTTCAACAATACCAACTACGTCATTTTCGTAAATAATAGTTGATTCAATTTTTTCAATATTAAAAGAAAAGTCATTATTTTTATATTATTGCATATGTTGTATCATATCTTGATAAGTTAAGATATTTTGGGTATATAACCCCATTGACTTAATATTTTTTGAAAGATAGGGAATTACATTTTTTATATCTTTATTACTAAATATGCAAGTCATAATTTTTTTTGTAAGTGTAACATAGTTTTGTTCTTCCATAGATATGCTCCTTTTGAAAGATTATATCATATGTTTTCTATATTTTGTTGATAAATAAAAAGAATACCCCCTATTAGGAGGCATCTTCTTTTATTGAACGGTAAAATGAACTGTTTTTTCAACTGTACTTATTCCATTTGATTCGCTCATTTTAATTGAATAACTATTTCCTGAAGCAAGATTAGAAATAGTTGCACTACTTTGATTAACAGAAGAGATAGTATTTCCATTACTATCTAATAAAGTAATTGAACATGTGTTGTCAGTATTTTGTAAATGAATAGCAACCTGTAAAGTGGACGAATGAATTGTTGAACCATCGTTTACATCACCTTGATCACTTTTAACACTGGCATTTAAAGTTGTTAATTGTAATTGAACATCTTTTTCAATTTTATTAGAAGTTCTATCACCAGCTCTTTCATAACTATAATAGCCTGTTACTTTCACATTTTGAGTAACAATATAATTAATTGTACCAGTAGGTGATGCAAAACTTTCTTGATGAAGCACTTGTCCGCTATTGTCACTTATGACTACAGTATATTGAACTTTACCCAAGAGTTTTGTAGCTTCTGTTGCATTTTCATCTGAAGTTGCGTTTTCTGGCGAATACGATGCAAAATGATAATCAAGTTTATTTTCACTGTTTAAAGAGATATCAAACGAACTTAATTCATTGAGTTTATAAGCATCACTATCAAGCGTGTTGCTTGGAGCAGTTCCTTTTTTAAACCATGCAGTGATGACTGTATCTTCACTAGCACCCTCTGTTGGTAAAACGTAAGGATAGATACCTTTTACAATTGTTGCTTGTTCAACATCATCAGGCTGACTTGGATATGATTTTCCAGTTCCTTTACTTTCTAGATAGCTCAATAAAGTTTGAACGACTTTACCAGGATAAGCTTTATAAGTGCTTGTTGTTTTTCCTTTATCAATTCCTTCTTTTGCAAAGCCCATCCAAACAGAACATACATATTCACTTGAATAAGCAGACATCCATAAATCACGACTTTTTCCAGCCATACCATTTCCTTTTTTAGAGTCCCAGTTAGATGTTCCTGTTTTGGCTCCAATATTAGAAAATCCTGAAAGGTAAGCATAGTTACCACTACCATTTTTTGTATAATCAAGCATCGTTTCTCTTACCATAAAAGCACTTGCTTTAGAATAAGCACTTTGTTTGGCGTTATCTTGAATATCTTGATCAATTTTATATACTTTTCCAGTTTGTACAACTTCTACATAATTAATTGTATGGCTTTCGACATATTGACCATTATTAGAAATAGTAGCATAAGCACTTGCCATTTCTAAAGGGGAAATTCCTTTAGACCATCCACCAATAGCACTGGCAAGACCGATAGACTCACCTTTCATATCAATGCCGATAGATTCCATGGCTTCTTTTATTTTTTTACTACCAATCTTTTGTTCAACTTCGTCAAAAGTTTTAATGGCAGGAATATTCCATGAATTTTCAAGGGCTTCTGAAACAGTAACTAATCCATGAAAATTTCGATCCCAGTTTTTAAATTTTCCATTATAATAATCGTCGTCCATAATTGAATGACCTGTACACCAATCTAAATTTTCAAAGGCAAGTCCATAATCTAAGAAAGGTTTTACTGAAGAACCGGGTTGTTGCTTTTGTGTAGCAAAGTTAAGATTTCCATAAGAATAATTACGTCCACCAATAAGAGCAACAATACGTCCATCTTGACTTGATTGAATAGCACCACCCATTCGCATATCTTCATCACTATAATCATATTTTTCACCGTTACCAATAGCAGTTGCAAGCTCTTGAGTATCTTTATCACAATAAGTATAAATATTCATTTGCACTTCCTTAGGATCAAGACCGGTACGTTTTTTGACTTCTTCAGTAACAAGATCAACATAAGCAGCAAGGGTTGAGTTATTAGTAGTTGGAGTTGCCAAGGTGTTTTCAATCTTCACTTTTTTTGCTTCGTCACATTCTTCTTGACTGATATAACCATGAGTCACCATCAAATTTAAAATCGTATTACGACGTTTTGTCGCTTTATCTAAACAGTAATAAGGATCATAGTTATAAGGTGAATTCAAACTTCCAGCAAGCATTGCAGCTTCAGGAAGGGTGAGTTCACTGACATCTTTATTGAAATAATAGCGACATGCTGCAGAAATACCAATGGAATTCGTACTTCTACCAAAATAAATTTTATTTAAATAAAGTGTTAAAATTTCTTCTTTGCTTAATTCTTTATCTGCTTGAATAGCAAGAAAAATTTCTGAAAGTTTTCTTGTGTATGTCTTTTCAGTGTTAGGGAAATATGTTTTTTTAATTAATTGTTGCGTTATTGTAGAACCACCACCACGAATATGACCAGCAGCTAAGTTGGTAATAGCCGCTTTCGCAATACGTGGTAAGTCAAAACCATTATGTTCGAAGAAACGAGAATCTTCAGCGGCAACAACAGCATCGACTAAAACTTGAGGTAAATCTTCATAAGTAATATTTTCTCGAGTTCCGTTTTCTTCACTACCATAGGTATACATGACGTCACCGTTTTTGTCATACATGACACTTGCACCAGAAGAAAGTAATTTTTTAGCATCGAATGCTTCTGTATCTTTATAAACACCATAGCCTAAAAATCCAATACCTCCAACGATTAGTAAAGACACAACAACGATACATGTAATAATAATTTTTTTCTTATTTAGTTTATTTATTATCTTTTTTACAGGCATAATATTTCTCCAATCATATCTATACTAGAAATAGTATACCTTATTTTAATTCATAAAAGCAAATTTATCAAAAAAAGGAAATAGAAGCCTATTTCCGGGTGTTTTACAGTTGATGTAAAGCTTTATAGATCATACAAATAAAAAGAGTT
>JAUNWT010000044.1 GCA_030540195.1 Bacillota bacterium
CATTCTTCAATGGACGTTTAGTCCAAAAAAAAGAAGTCCATTTCGGACCTCTTTACATTATTATTCACCAATGATTTCCATCATAGCTTTATGGAAGACTTCTGTTTTATCAGCTGCATCTTTTGCATCTGTTCCTTTAATTGAGAAATAGAATTTACATTTTGGTTCTGTTCCTGAAGGACGCGCTGCAATCCATGAACCATCTTCTAAGTAATATTTCAATACATTAGATTTTGGTAATTGAATTATTGTTCCATCAGAACATGTACTATTTCCATAGTCTTCAACTTTAACAACTTTGACACCACCAATTTCTTGTGGAGCATCTTTTCTTAAGTTATCCATGATTTCTTTAATTCTTGCCGCACCAGCAGCACCTGCTTTAGCAAGAGCAATTTGTGTTTCTTTAAATGTACCATGTTTTGCATAAAGTTCATTTAAAACATCCACTAAATCTTTACCTTGTTTTTTGTAATAGTTACCAGCTTCAGCAGCAGTTAAAACAGCTTGTACCGCATCTTTATCTCTTACAAAGTCTTTGATAACACATCCATAAGATTCTTCATAACCAAATACAAATGTTTTTTCATGAGTTTGTTCATATTTACGAATCTTATCTCCGATAAATTTGAATCCTGTTAATGTTTTTTCAACATCAACACCATAGCTTCTAGCAACAAGTTCTCCTAAATCAGAAGTAACAATTGTATTATACATTACAGCATTATCAGGTAATGTTCCTTTTTCTTTCATTTGGCTTAAAATATATTCCAAATAAACAGCTGCCGATTGGTTACCAGACATTAAAACATACTCACCATTATGTTTTGCGACAACTCCTAAACGGTCACCATCAGGATCAGTAATAACAACCACATCTGCATCTACTTCTTTAGCTTTTTTGATTGCTAATTCATAAGAAGCAGGTACTTCAGGGTTTGGTGATTTTGTATTTGAAAAATCTGGATCTGGTGCACATTGTGCAAGTACTGGCACAATGTCATATCCAAGTCTTGTTAAACATGTTCTTACCGCAATATTTGAAGTTCCATGTTGTGGAGAGAAAACAATTTTAAAATCATTTTTATCCATTCCTGGATTGACTTCAATAGCCATTACTTCTTTATAATAAGCTTCATCGACTTCTTCACCAATCCATGTCATATATGGATAAGCTTCTTCATCAGAGAACACTTTAATATTTAATTCATCTTCTACTTCATTGACATATTGTACAACTTGATCAGCTGCTTCTGGCAATAATTGACATCCAGTATCATCATATACTTTATATCCATTATGTTCTTTTGGATTGTGACTTGCTGTAATCATAATACCACCAGCACATTTTAAATAACGTACCGCAAATGATAATTCTGGTGTTGGACGTAATGATTCAAAGATATATGACTTAATACCATAAGTTGCTAAAACCTTTGCTGATTCAATCGCAAACTTATAAGACATATGTCTATTATCATATCCAATAGCAACACCTCTTTCTTTACCTTCTGGTAAAGATGCAATGTATTTCGCAAATCCTACATTTGCTTTTTGAATAACATAGATGTTTAGACGGTTTGTCCCTGCACCTAAAATTCCTCTCATCCCTGCAGTTCCAAATTCAACATCTGTATAAAAAGCATCTTCTTTTGCAGTTTCATCCATTGATAATAATTCAGCTTTTAATGCAGGATCTAAATCTTCTTTACTAACCCATTTTTGATATTTTTCGTTATAATTCATTTTTACCACCTCTTCTATTAGTATATCAAAGCTCTTTGTCAAAAACCATAGAAAAATGTAACCGTTTTCAAATTATTTTCGGATAATATCTCCTACTTCGACATTTAAGTATGTCAAAATCTGTTGTACGTTCACAATCATTTGATAACCACGCTTTCCTGCTGAAAAAGCAACCTCATCTACTTTTAAAATACTTTCATCCATATACGTAGGAAATTGTTTTTTCATTCCTACTGGAGAACATCCTCCTCGCATATATCCTGTTACCGGTAATAAGTCTTTTTGATGTATCATTTCGACACTTTTTCTTCCCGCAAGTTTTGCCAATTTCTTTAAATCAATTTCTTCTAAAACCGGTACACAGCATACAAGATATTCATTATGATTATCATGAAGAACCAATGTTTTAAAAATTGCCTCCTGTGGCATATCTACCTGACTTGCCACATGTCTTCCATCTAAGTGGTCTTCATCATATTCATATTCTTTAATAGAATAAGAAATTTTTGCTTTATCTAACATTCTTAGCGCATTTGTTTTAAACTTCTTAGCCATGATTTACACCTCTGCATTTATTATAACATAAAAAAAGGGAACCATGTTGATTCCCTTTTCATTAATGCTATTATTCAGCAACTTTTTGTTCTTTAATTACTTTTGCGATAGAAGCAATTACGTCTTCTTCGTCATCACCTTCAGCTACAATAGTAACAGTAGCTTTAGTAGGAACACCTAAAGACATAACTCCCATGATAGATTTTAAGTTTACTTCTTTATCATTATAAACTAATTTAATATTGCTAGTGAATTTGCTAGCTTGGTTTACTAAGATAGTAGCTGGTCTAGCATGTAATCCAACTGGATCAGATACTACGAAAGATAATTCTTTTGCCATTATATGACTCCTCCTTAAAAATTTCTATGCACTAATTATAGCACCTTATTTTTAGAATTTCTAGGGATTTTCCAAAAAAATAAAGCGTTTACATAACAAAGTAAAATTTATTCGATAAATTCAATATTTTTTAGTCTTATATAGACAAATAAAAAAGTAGATAATTTAATAATTATCTACTCATTTGTATTTTTTTTCGCAATAACCATGAACTTATGAGTGGTAATTTCATAGAAATGATTCTTTTTAATTTTCTTTAAAACATCAGCATAGAAATTAATAAATTGTTCATAGCGTTCTACACGTTCTGGTGAAATACTTTTCATAAATGCTAGTACTGCTGATAATGAAGTAAAACGAATACGTCCAATATCTTCATAACTATCGACAATATCAAAACCAATATCTGTTAAAGTTGTTTGACATGCTTCCTTATTCCATTGCCCTTTGATTTTAAAGGGAATAAACATATTGATAATTTCTTTGTAATTATCGCTTCCTAGTTGATCAACCACTAAATAACCACCAGGTTTTAAAATACGATACATTTCAAATTTATCATAATTAGATAACTCATTAACCGCAATATCAATCTTTTCATCCTTAAAAGGCATTTTCCCTTGAGAAGTAAAAGTTGTAACTTTAATCCCCTTATCTTCTAATTTTTCTCTCGCTTTTGAAGGATTTAATTCTACTGAATACGTGATAGGTGGGAGTTCTTGAAACTGAGATGTAAATTCTCCACCATCTACCGAAACAACAGCAAGATGTTTATCTTCTTGGAAATATTGTTGAATGATTTGATGACTATCATAACTAGGTATCGTTTGTTGCATCAATTCATCCCCTTGATTTTTAATAGCTTCTTCAATTTCAAATTTTAAAGTTTTACTTTCTTGAACATCTTTTTTAAAACGGAAACGTGCATAATAGTAAGAACCTACCTGTGAAAGTGCATCACTGATTACTCCAACAGCTACAAATCCAATTAATTGTAAAAACCACATCGTTGAAAATGTCGTTTCTAATGAAACAATGACATAGCATAAAATAGCGACAAATATCACTGAAAATTGATTGCGATAAACAAACTTTTCATCATACTTTAAAAAATAACGTATATTCGACATTTTTCTTGCTTGTCTTCCTTCAATCTCCGAAAAAACAAGTTTCATGCCTAGTAACATAATCGCATAAGCTACAAGTATAACAATATAATATTCCATTTCTTACTCCTTATAAATAACATTACCTTCTAAATCATAATAAGCTTTATGATTTTTCTTCATTAAATACATATCTTGATACAAGACATATTCACCCTCTAAAGAGAATATACTTTCTTGATCATCCATATTATAAAGATAAGTTGTTCCACTCTTATTTAAAATGCCATAAACAACACCATCAAATTCAAATATTTGACCTTTTGACATAAAGTAATCATTAATAACAACTTGTCCTTCTTTATCAATAACTTCATATTTACTATTTGTTTCATAAGCTGCATAATACCCTTTATCTAAATATTGAATAGAAACATAGTTCTTAGAAACTTTCTTTCCATCTTTATTCATTAAATAATATTTTTCGCCATCTTTAGAAACAACTGCTAAACCATTTTTATCAAAATCTTGAGCATCTTTAAAGATTGTCTTAAAAGCTTTCTTTCCACTAAAAGTATAATATTGATATCCTTTATTTTGTACATAAACTGGAAACATCTTTCCATTTACATAAGATACTTTAGGATTTAATTGAATTCCTGTTACATCATTTGTTTTTCCATTTTCTACAAATTTATGAGGACCATAAATATAACTTGCATTTTTAACTAAATAATTATTAATATTTTTATAATATGTTGTTGCAATAACATCTTCTTTACCATCAATAGAAAACAAACGAATTTGATTATTATTTGTTACTACTATTGTTGAACCACTAAATTTTGCATCCGTAACTTCAATATTTTTTTCAAAAATAACCTTTCCTTTTAAGTCTACATAACCAAACATTTTTTTCTTTTGATCATAGACAAGGAATCCTTTTTTATAATCCTGATTGTAAATATCATATTGTCCAATAAGCTTCGCACTTAATCCATCTTCATCAATTTGACTATTAGAAGAGGTATCATAGAAAATACTTTTCTTTTCATAACCTACTAAAACAAAAGAATTATTATAAACACTTGCATAAGTCACTTTTTGTTTAGAAGAAACTAATACTTCACCATTACCATCTAAAACAGAATACTTTTTATTTTTATAAATAACTGGTAATCCATACAAAGTAATCTTTGTTTTCTTATTGTCTTTATAAATTACTTTTCCTGATAAATCATAAAGTGTATAAAGACCTTTTTCATCTTTGGCAACGATCATATTTTCTAAAGAAGATAAAGTAACCCCTTTTTTATAGGCAATAATTTCTTTTCCTTCTTGTGAAATATAACTTGTCTTTTTACCAATTGATACAAGATAGCCTTCATCCTGAACTTCTTGATAAGAAGTATATTTAAATTTTGTTTTTAAGTCGCCTTCACTGTTACATAAAGCATATTTTTTGTTTTTTTCAACAAATAATGTTTGTGTTTTTTTACTTGTTGAACACCCCGTTATCATCACTATAGCAAGCAGTGCTATTAATATCTTTTTCATAACTAGACCTCCTCGGTACGTTTATTATAACACAATAATCATTTTATGAAACGTATATTAATTTCTTGTGAATTGAAAAAAGATTTTGTGTTTTCACACAAAATCCCTTATTGTTTGTCTTTTTCTAAAACATAGTGAATCATTTGTTTGATTTCTTGTTCATTCTTTGCTCTAAGTAAATAAACTTGATTGGCCATTGCTGCACTTAAAGCTTCAGGCACGATTTCATGAGAAATCAATTGATTCTTATATTTCATACGAATTTGTTGACTATGATTTTTATATTTCAAACCATCACGTCTACCAGCATATCCAATACAATATTGTTGTTTTGGTTCAATAAAGCAACGATCATAAATCAACATATCCGCAAAAATATCATAAACATTCGCATTATATGAGTAATTCATCATATCTGGAATATATGCACCCGGGGCACGCATGTTGACTTCAAGACCTACTAGGTCACCTTTTTTACCTAAACCTTCTTTGTCTTTATCTAGTCTAAAGAATTCAAAGTGGAAAAATTTTTGTTTAGCATCAAAGGCTTTCACGACACGTGTTCCTACTTCTTTAATATCACTACCTTCAACAATTTGTCCATAGAAAGAAGTATCTCCTCCTTCATTGACAATATCCATAATTGATTCCATCATTACATGACTTGTACAAATCAAAATATTGGCTTTACTATCCGTAATTCCATCAAAAGTTTCTACATGTCCATTGACAAATTCTTCAGCGATAAATGAAATATTTCGATCCCAGCTTGCTAAAAATTCATTAACTTGTTTTTTGTTTTTTAATTTATATGTAGAAGCAGCTCCTACACCATTATCTGGTTTAACAACAATTGGAAAACCAACTTCCTTACAAAATTCATGAAGTTCTTCATCATTTTCAAAAACTTTGTATCTTGCTGTAGGCACATTGGCTTTTTTATAAACTTCCTTCATCTTTGATTTATATTTCATCACTTCTAATTCTTTTGGTCTTAAACCATGATGAATATTAAAATCTTCTCTTAATTTTGCTTCTAATTCAAGCCAAAATTCATTTTGTGATTCAATATAATCAATACGTCCATATTTTCCAATAAAGAATCCCATAGCACGATAAACTTCATCATAATTTTGTAAATTATTTACACGATAATATTCTACTAAACTTTCCCTTGTTTCACTTACTAAATCATCATAAGGCGCATCCCCAATTCCTAAAACCGTAACGCCTCTTTCTCTTAGTGATTTACAAAAGTTCCAATAATATGTTGGAAAGTTTGGAGAAATAAATACTAAATTCATTTTTCAAATCCCCCTATAATATATGTCCTAAAAAATATGGTAATTGTTGTCTCCACCAATCCCAATCGTGGTTAACATCATGTCCCCAAAAATCTGTCCAAGCATGAACCCCTAAACGATCAAATGTTTCCCTCATTAAACCTGTTGACTTAACCATTTCATCTTCCCATGCACCTTGTCCACAACAAAGGATGATTTGTCTTTGATTATAAAGTTCAACATAAGGATGATTTGGTGACATTCCATTCAAATATTTCAAAGGACTATTATTATAAATATTTTCATCTACATATTGTCCAAAGAATAAATCCGTATCATAATATCCACTTAAAGCAATACATCCCATAAATAAATCAGGTCTTCTAAGCATCATATTCGCCGCATGTGTTGCTCCTAAAGAACATCCAGTTGTATAAATCATTTTCCCTGTTCCATTGATTTCATGAATACGTGGTACCATTTCATCACAAATATGATAATAAAATTGTTCAAGGATATAACTACGATGTGAAGGATTTCCCATTTCATCTGAGTAGCTTTCCTCATCCACACTTCCTACACAAAAAAGTTGTACAAGTCCTTGTTCAATTTTATCTTTGATAGTATCTACCATTCCAAAGTTTTCATAGTCTTGACAATGTCCATCTTGAGCAGGAAATACTAAAACTGGAACACCTGTATGACCATAGACAATAAAATCCATATTTCTATTTAAACATTGGCTATATTCATTATAATATCTAATTTCCATTTTATTTCCCTCCTATTGTCTCTATTGTATCACATAATCTAAAATCCAAAAACTGCAAGTCTTAATTTTTGATTCATAATCAAAGAAAGTGTTATTTCAACGGTTGCTTTTCCATATTCTTGTTTTAAACAATCATCTAAAACCTGTTCTAGAAGCTTTATTAAAGCGTATTTTTCTTTATTTAAATCATTATAAAAATCATCAACAAATTCTTTCATTGGATAAAGCTGATACCATTCTTCCATCTTTTTTAAAATAGAAATCATTTCTTGTTTATTAAATAAAGAACTAGATAAAATTATTCTTTGATATTCTTCTTGAAGATTATTAAAATAACTTTGAAACCCTAACGGAAGTTCATGTAAGGTTTTTTTATAAAAATAAAGATCTTTTCCGTACTCTAATCGAAAATATTCTTGGGTACTTAAATGAGGAATCAATGTAATCTTTTCTTTTAACTTATGACAATCAATAAACCCTTTAATCTTTTGATATTCATCATCAAAGTCTTTTTTATAACAATAACAAAGTAGATAAAAAGGAATAATAAAAGATTTCAATTCTAAACAATTTCTTATAATTTCATAAACTTCTTCTTGATGTTCTATCTCTACTTTATGTATTCCTTCACTAAATAAATCAATAAGTATACTTTTAAGATTTTCATATTGTGATTTCTTGCAATGACTTTGATATTCTTGAATAAATGTTTCTATTCCTTTTATTTGATAAAACATTTCTATCGAAACTTCTTTTAAAAAAGTATAAACCTGTTCTAATGTATGTGTCCTACTATAAACTTCAATAACTGAAATAAATGTATATTCATAAGATAAATAACGATCATCCCAATAATCAACATCTAGCTCTTTTTGAATACCTTTTTCTTCTCTATTTAAAATGGTATTCAACCATCCTAAAGCTAATAAATCCTCTACTTGTTTATTTTCTTTTATTTCTTGATAACATTTTAAAATATCATTTAACTTGGCATAATACTGACTTTTGTCTATTTCACAACTTTCAAACAAACTATAATTAATTTGTTTAAGATCATTTATTTTTTCTACAACTTCTAGTTCTTCTTTTCCATAAACTTCTTGATGTTTATAAAAAAATCCTGTTTGATATACTATTTCTAAACAATCATTCATATATTTTCTCCTTTTTTCTATTGTAAAACGAAATAGCATTTTAGTCATTGGCTAAATAGTACAAAAAAAGAGAAATACTATTTATCTTTCTCTTTCATTTACTCTTATCATATCATTCCATTTAGCATTTCCATGAACAGACTTTGAAGCTCCCTGAAAACAAAAGCCACAGCTTTCATAAAAAGGAATCAAATGATCTTTACATGTTAAAACAAAACCTTTTACTTCGTTTTCTTTTAAAGAAACATATTCTTTAACCATTTTTCTTGCATATCCCTTATTACGATAATCCGGTAAGATACATACCGAAAAAATAAGTTGGTAATCTCCATTTACTTGATGTAAAGAAGCATCCTCATACATTCCATCAGGAAGTTCACAATGATTATTTTTTAAACCTCCAATATACCCGATAGGTGTTTCATTAACACAATAAAGATAAAAACCTTCTGGGTAAACTTCTAAACGTGCTTTTAAAGAATCTTTACTTGCTGCTTCTTGACTAGGAAAACATGTCTTTTCAATAAAATCTATAATCTCTAAATCTGTTAGTGTTACTTTTTTTAACATAAATCATCCTATAACATTGCATAGATTCCAACAAAAGGCATAACAAGAATGAGTGCTGGTACAAGATTCATCGCACGTACATCAAGTATTTTAGAAACAGTTAAACCTGTAATCATCGTAATAACGCCCCCACATGCTTTAAAATCAGCAATCATCGTTGTATTTACAAAAGGTAAAATTGCTTTTGCAAGGAAAAAACAAGCAAGTAAAATAATAAGTTGTGGCACACAAATTAGGCTTTGAGCATAACCTAAAGCAGCCCCAAATAAAACAGCTGTAAAGAAATCTAAAACAGATTTAGAAATTAAAACCGAAGCATCTCCTGACATTCCTTCAGTTAAAGCTCCAAATAAACCCATTCCTGACATAGAAAACATTAAAACAACCAATAAATAAAGTTGCATATATTCTTCTTGATTTCCTTCTATACTAAAAGGTAACTTATCTAATAAATAAGCAAAAATATGATGAACATGATCATAAAGATGACAAAGTTCTCCAATAACAAAACCTAAAATAATTGCCATAATAACCATCGGTAATGTCTTCACATTTAAAATAGAAGTAATCCCAATCGTTACTGAACAAATCCCAAATACTTTTGGAAGTTCTTCAATAAGATGTCTTGGTAATATTTTTTTAATAAATCCTCCGATAAATGTGCCAATAAAAACAGCACACACATTTGTTAGAACGCCAACTGGCATAAAATCACCACCTTCTGTCCTATTATAACAAAACATAAATAAGTTGTACATAGAAAATTATTAGGACTCTTTTTCTTAGAAAATAAAAAGAGCTCAACGAGCCCTTAATCAAATCATTCTATTATTTTCCAAAATATCTATCTAATAAACCTTTTAAAGCTTTACCATGTCTTGCTTCATCTCTAGCCATTTCATGAACAGTATCATGAATTGCATCTAAATTATTCTTTTTAGCACATGTAGCAAGTTCAACTTTACCAGCAGTAGCTCCAAATTCACAATCAACACGCCAAGCTAAATTATCTTTAGTTGTTGCTTTCATATTAGGTTCTAAATCTTCTCCTAACATTTCCGCAAATTTAGCAGCATGTTCTGCTTCTTCGTAAGCAGCTTTTTCCCAATATAATCCAATTTCAGGATAACCTTCTCTATGAGCAATTCTTGCCATACATAAATACATACCAACTTCTGAACATTCACCTTCAAAGTTTGCTTTTAATTGATCAAAGATATATTTTTTATCTTCATCAGTGATATCAGGATTATTTTTTACAGTTTTAGCATAGATTCCATATTCATGTTCTGCTGCTAATTTCATTTCACCTTTTACTTCTTCAAACATGTCAGCCCCTACGTGACATACTGGACATTCAGCTGGTGCAGCATCTCCTTCATAAACATATCCACATACTTTACATACAAATTTAGCCATATTTCTTTTCTCCTTTTCTATAATTCCTTACCAGGAATGATTACTACTTAAGTATAACATATAATTCTCTATTGTCAATGGCTTTACCCTCATAATTTATATCTTTCTTAATTATAATACAAAAAAGATGCCTAAGCATCTCTTGATTGAATTAATAAAATATTTCCACTATTTTCAATAATAGCGTATTCACCTTTGACTTCATTAGAAACACAAAGTGGGTCATCTCTTTTTAAAAGATAATGATCTAATGTATATTCTGCTTGTTTAATAGATAAAATACTTTCATTTAAAGCAAATAAAGAAAAATAATAATATCCTTGATTATATATATAATGTATACCAGGTTTTAGTAATTGAATACAGTTTTGTTGATCAATCACCTTTAATTTTACATCTTGGTATTTTTCTAATAAACACATGACCGCAAAGAAATGATCAAGGCGTCCTCCTGTTGCCCCATAGATTTCAATTTCATCGTAACCTTTTGATAAAAGATAATCAATAGCTGCATGAGTATCTGTAACATCTTTTCTTTCAGGTAAAATTTGAATATTTAGATTTTCTAAGGTTTGTCTATTTTGTAAGGAATCAAAATCACCGATGGCAAACTTTGGTGTAATTCCTTGTTTCAATAATTCTTCCACACCATGATCCACCCCAATATATTCTCTATCTTGAGGAAGAACCATTTTTTCTAAGTGTGTAGCACACAATGCTATTTTCATTTTAAAGAAGCAATCCTTTGTGCACAGTCTTCACTATTGAAAACATAGCTTCCCGCAACAAGAACATCTACGCCTGCTTCTTTACATTGTTTTCCTGTTGTTTCATTGATTCCACCATCAACTTCGATAAGATAATTGTAATTACTTTCTTTTCTTCTTGAAGCTAGATCTTTGATTTTATCTAAAGCAATTTCTTTAAAAGATTGTCCACCAAAGCCTGGTTCAACAGACATGACTAGAACAACATCTAATAAAGCTAAATAATCATTGATTGCATCAACAGGTGTATTTGGTTTAATACTAATTCCTACTTGTACGTTTTGTTCTTTGATATGAGAAATAAGTTGAAGTGTTTCTTCTTTATTTTCCATGGCTTCTATATGGAAAACAATAAGATTTGCACCACTTTTAATAAATTCATCGCAATATTTTTGTGGATCACTAATCATTAGATGAACATCTAAAAATAAGTCTGTGACTTTTGAGACATCTTTTAAAATACTATATCCAAAAGAAATATTTGGAACAAAATGACCATCCATAACATCATAATGAAGCCAATCAGCTTGTCCTTTTTCTATTTTTTCAATATCTTCTTGTAAATGTGCAAAATTTGCGGATAACACTGAGGGTGCAACTTTAACCATACTTTCTCTCCTTCTTTTCTTTTAATTCTTTAAGCATCATCAAATAATGTTCATAACGTTCTTTAGAAATCTTTCCTTGTTCGACAGCTTCTTTTACTGCACAATGAGGTTCACTATCATGGAGACAACCTCTAAATTTACAATCATAAGCGAGTTCATCAAAATCATGATAAGCTCTCGCTGCTTCTGTTGGTTCCATTTCTAATTCCAACGATGAAAATCCTGGCGTATCTCCTACATAACCATCATACATTTTTAAAAGCTCAACATGGCGTGTAGTATGTTTTCCACGACCTAAAGCTTTAGATATTTGATTTGTTTCTAGATTAAGTGAAATATCTAAAGCGTTGAGTAAACTTGATTTACCAACACCACTTTGTCCGGTAATCACAGTTACTTTATCTTTAAAGATTCCTTTGATTTCTTCAATACCTTTTCCTTGTTTAGAACTTGTTTCAATAACTTTATAACCCGCATTTCTATATTCATCAATATATTGATGAATATGATCATCACTTTCAATATCCATTTTTGAAATGACAATAATCGGCTCAATATCATAATATTCAATCAATAAAAGAAATTTATCTAATAAGGTTGTTGAAAAATCAGGTTCTTTTCTTGAAAATACCAATAATGCTTGATCTACATTAGCAACAGGTGGTCTTCTTAAAACATTTTTTCTTTCAAGAATTTTTAAAAGATAACCATCATCATGGCTTCCACTTTGAAATTCTACAAAGTCACCTACTACCGGTTTAATATCATCTTTTCTAAACTTCCCACGGGCTCTACATTGATGAATGGTATTACCATCATCAATGTAATAAAATCCCGCAAGTGCTTTTATAATTCTTCCTTTTTCATTAGTCTTCATAATAGTAAATTGTAATTTCCGTTTGTTTTTTTGTAACAGTTGTTCCTGCATCAATACTTTGTTTATAAACAGCACCAATATATCTTTCATCACCACTGCCGTCTTCTGGGAATTGTTGTCCAACCATTGAAACAACAAAACCTAAGTTTGTAAGATTTGTTTTTGCACTATCTGGTGATAAACCAATAACAGATGGGACTGTTTGACTATAACCTGTTGAAACTGTTAAAGTAATATTTCTATTCTTTTCTGATGGATCTACTTTGTAGCCACTCGCAAGATTTTGATCAATAACAGTTCCTGCTTCTTCATCTGAACTTTGTTCACGTTTTGTAACTTTAAATCCTAAAGCTGTTAATTTCTTTTCAGCATCTTCATATTTCATGCCTACATAATTTTCTAAAACAACATAAGAGCCTTTAGAAACAGTAAGAGTAATAGAACGACTTTTATCTGTTGGATCTTGTTTATAACCTTCTTCTAAACTTTGATCAATAACAGTTCCTGCTTCTTCATCCGAAACCTCATATTTTTCATCTACTGTAAAGCCATATTTATTTTCTAAGATATCCTTAGCATCTTCATAAGACATACCAACATAATCATCTAATACAATATATTTACCTTTAGATACTGTAATTGTAATCACATCACCTTTTTTAATAGACGCACCTTTTTTAGGATCTGTTTTTGTAATTAATCCTTTTTTATAAGTATCTGATAATTCTTTATAAACCATATCTTCATTAATGGTTACATCATAATCTTTTAATAATGTTTTTGCCTCTTTTTGTGTCATCCCTACAAGATCAGGCATCACACTAGCATCTGTTTTACTTGGTGATAAGAAAACAAAATAAATAATAAGTCCTAAAACCACAACAACCCCTGCAACAATTCCAGCAATAATCTTTGGATCTAATTTCTTTTTAGGTTTTGTTTCTTTTTTAGGTTTTCGTGCACTTCTTTCTTCAACGACTTCTTCTTTTGGTTCTTCTTCGTTGTTATCAAAGATTTGACGAGGGCTTGCGACAATTGTTGGATCACTTTCACCTTCATGAGTAAATACAAGTTTTTCTTCATCACTACGAGAAAGACATGTTTGTAGATCTTCTAACATTTCATTTGCATTTTTATAACGATCGTTTAAGTTTTTAGCAGTTGCTTTGATTACAATATTTTCTACTGATTGAGGAATAGAAGGATTAAATTCTCTTAATGAAGGTAATTCTTCTTGCATATGTTTTAAAGCAATATTTACGGGTGATTCACCATTAAAAGGAACTTGTCCTCTTAATAATTCATAAAATACAATACCTAAAGCATAAATATCACTTTGTACCGTTGCTTTTTCACCACGTGCAAGTTCAGGTGCTAAATAATGTAAAGAACCCATAATCACATCTGTTTGAGTGAATTGTGTTAAAGATTGAATGGATGCAATTCCAAAATCCGCAATCTTCGCTGTTCCTGAATCTGTAACTAAAATATTTTGTGGTTTTAAATCACGATGGATAATTCCCATTTGATGCGCTCTTGCCGTTCCTGATAAAACTTGCTTCATAATATCAATAGCTTCCATGACATGAAGGGCACCACGTTTTGCAATCAATTCTTTTAAAGTATGTCCAGGAACATATTCCATAACAATGTAATATTGATCATTATCTTCACCAACATCATAGATTTCAACAATATTTTTATGAGATAAAGCGGCAGCCGCACTGGCTTCTCTTTGGAATCTTGCAATATAAACAGGATCTTTTGCAAGAGATGTTCTTAAAATCTTGATAGCAATCGTACGATTTAAAATCGTATCATTTGCAAGATAAACATCAGCCATTCCACCTCTACCAATAACATCTAATAATTCATAACGTTCTGCAATGATTTTATTCACCTTAACGTCCTCCTTCTATTAACACAGCAGCAATATTATCACGTCCACCATGTTCATTTGCTTGTTCTATTAAAAGATGAACTTTTTCTTTTATATCCATTTCTTTTTTCACAATTTCTAAAATTTCTTGATCTTCCAATGAATTAAATAATCCATCACTACATATTAAAATATTTTTACCATTAAGTTCTACTTTTTGAATTGAAGGAACAATATCCATTTCTACCCCAATAGCTTGCATTAAAACATTTTTTTGACGATGATTTTTTCCTTCTTCTTGCGTTATCGCTCCACGTTCAATAAGTTCATTGACAAGCGTGTGATCTTTCGTCATTTGTGTAATCGTTTCTTGATCATAGAGGTAAATACGACTATCCCCTACATGACATAAAAAGGCATCATTACCATTTACTACACAAATTGCAACTGTCGTTCCCATGCCTTTGGTATCATCTTGCATATTAGCCATTCTTTTAACAATTTGATGAGCTTCTAAAACCGTATCCATGAGCCAATTTTTAACCTCATCATCATCAAGAAAAGGCGGATTTACCTTAAAACATGTTAAAACATGTTCTTCAACAACATGAGAAGCAATTTCCCCTGCCTTATGTCCTCCCATACCATCACAAACAACACCTAAAACCTGATCTTTTAAATTAATAGCTGTGGCTGCTTGATCTTGGTTTTTCTCTCTTATTTTACCAATATCTGTCAATGCATAATATTCCATTATATCACCCCACTGCGTTTTGCTCTTAATTGTCCACAAGCACCGTCAATATCTCTACCATGTTCTTTTCTTACTGTACAATTGATATGTAATCTTAAAAGCTCATCTTTGAAAGCTTCAACATTTGTACTTGGTTGGAAACCATGTTCATCAACACTATTATATGGAATTAAATTCACATAAGCATTTAAACCTCTCATATAATGAGCAAGTTGTCTTGCATGAGCAAGTGTATCATTCACCCCATCTAATAAAATGTATTCAAATGTGACACGTCGATTTGTTTTTGCAATATAATCTTGCACACCTTTTCTTAAAGCATCCATATTAAATGCCTTATTAACTGGCATCAATTGATCACGAATTTCATCATTAGGTGCATGTAAAGAAATCGCTAAATTTGTTTGGATTCCTTCATTACTATAACGTTCAATCATATTAACAAGTCCACATGTTGAAATTGTAATATGTCTTGCTCCAATAGCAAGTCCATGAGGATGATTAATAATTCTGACAAATTTCATTACTTCATCATAGTTATCAAAAGGCTCTCCCGTCCCCATAACAACGACATGAGAAATACGAATTCCTGTATCCTTACTTACCGCCATAACTTGGTTGACCATTTCTCCAGCTGTAAGGTTACGTTGTTTCTTTAATAAACCACTGGCACAGAAGGCACATTGCATATTACATCCTACTTGACTTGTTACACATAACGATTGTCCATAATCATGTTGCATTAAAACCGCTTCAATTAAGTTACCATCAACTAAAGAGAATAAGTATTTGATTGTTCCATCACTTGATACTTGTTTTTCTTTGATTTCAAATTGATCAATAACACAATTCTTTTCTAATTTTTCTCTTAAATCTTTAGAAATATTAGACATTTCTTGGAAATCATAAGCATTTTTTTGATAAAGCCATTGAAAAACTTGTTTCGCACGAAATGCTTTTTCACCAATTGATTGAAAATATTCTGTTAATTCTTCTAATGAATAATTATATAAATGTTCCATCTTCTAACCCTTTTTCATCTTACACATAAAAAATCCATCTGTGTGATATTCATAATTTAATATTGTACGTTGTTTAATAACTTCCATATCTGGATGTTTTTCAATAAATTTTTGAATCATAAATTCATTTTCTTTTTTATTGATTGTACATGTACTATATACCATTGTACCATCATTTTTCAATAAATAATACGCATTTTCCAATAAAAGTGCCTGTAAAGAAACAAGCCCATCCATCACCGTAGAATCATGATATTTGATCTCTGGTTTACGCTTTAAAACCCCAAATCCAGAACAAGGGGCATCTAATAAAATACGATCAAATGTCTTTTCTGAATAAACTTCTTTTAGCTTTGTAGAATCTCCTGCTTGAATGTGTACATTTTTAACCCCTAAACGTCTTAAATTATATTCTACAAGTTTTACTTTATGTTCATAAAGATCATAAGCCTCAATCTTTCCTTGGTTTTCCATCAAAGCACTTAAATGGGTTGTTTTACTTCCTGGTGCACTACACATATCTAAGATATAATCTGTTTTTTGAGGATCAAGTAAACGCGCCACAAGTTGACTTGATTCATCTTGAATCGTTACTTTTCCTTCTTTAAAATAAGAAGTTAAAGCCAGATTTCCTTTATCATAAAGCAAGGCATCTTTTGATAAAGTTCCTTCTTTAAAACATCCTTCTTTTAATAATTCTTCTTTACTTGCTTTTAAAGTATTCACACGTCCACTTCTAGTAGGAGGTGTATTATCTTCTAAACAAATCTTTTTTGTTTTTTCTAAACCATATTGTTTATTAAACATTTTAACCATCCATAAAGGATGTGAAGTTTCAATAGAAATTCTTTCTAATTCATCTAAATCATCTAGAGATCTTCTTTCATTTCTTACAAAGTTTCTTAAAATAGCATTAACAAACTTACTTGTTTGATAGCCTTGTTTTTTAGCGATATTTACTGCTTCATTAATAACTGCATAATCAGGTATTTTATCTAAATATATTAATTGATATAAAGATAAATAAAGCAATGTCTTTATTTTCTTTTTGACTCTTTTTCCTTTGATATAAGGTTGGAGTTGATATTGAATAAATAAAAGATTTTGAATTGTTCCATAAACAATGGTTGTACATAAATCTTTATCTTCTCTTTTTAATTCACTTTTCTTTAATTCTTCATTTAATGCAATATTTAAAAAACTTTCATCTTCAAAATATTGATTTAATATTCTATATGCATGTATTCTTGCCATAACTAGATTGTTGTGTATGGATTAAAATCACATATCACATTTACCTTTCCTTTTTTATTATAATAATCCATCATCATCTGTAATGTTTCATAAAGATGATCTATCTTTGTGACCTTGAGCGTCATTCTTTGACGATAGATATCACTCATCTTATAAATCGTACATGGTGCTGGTCCTAAAACTCCAACATGAGGAAGTTGTTTCTTCAAATATTCTTTCATTTGTTTAGCACTCCATGTAACTTCATCTTCCTTTTTACCTTGTACTAAAATACTAATCAAATAACAATAAGGCGGATATTTCGCTAATTGCCTTATTTCCATTTCCTTTTTATAAAATGTTTGATAATCATGATTTTTAACACATTGTAAAACAAAATGATCTGGGTTATACGTTTGAATCATGACCGTTCCTTGTTTCTTTCCTCTACCACTTCTACCAGAAACTTGTTCTAAAAGCTGGTAAGTTCTTTCATTGGCACGAAAATCAGGAATATTTAAGGAAAGATCGGCATTAATAACTCCAACAAAAGTCACATTTTCAAAGTTTAATCCTTTCGCAATCATTTGTGTTCCTACTAAAATATTCGCTTCTTGATTTTCAAAACGTTTGAGTAATTGATGATGTCCATCTTTTTTTCTTGTTGAATCTACATCATAACGAATTACCCGCGCATTTAAAAAATTATTTTCTAAATATTCTTCTATCTTTTGTGTGCCACTACCAATCAATTTCACATTGGTACTTCCACAATGTGAACATTTTTTTACAAAGGGCACTTGATAATCACAATAGTGACAACGCATTGTTTGGCTATCTTTATGATACGTCAAAGAAACATCACAATGAGGACATTTTAGCACTTCATCGCAAGATAAACAACGCATATAGCTTGCATATCCTCTTTTATTTAACAACAACATCACTTGTTCGTTTTTATCGAGTGTCTCTTGAATCTTATTTTTCATCTTATTTGATAAGATCTCATAATTATGATGTTTGATTTCTTCTGCCATATCAATCATTTCAATCGTTGGCAAGGGCTTTTGATTAATTCGCTTTGGTAAAGAACATAAATGATAAACCCCTTTTAAAGCCCGACTATAACTCTCTAAAGAAGGTGTTGCACTTCCTAAAACCACCGGACATTGGTGATATTTACCGCGCCATCTAGCAATTTGTGAAGTTAAGTAACGTGGATTACTTTCTTGTTTATAACTCGCATCATGTTCTTCATCCATAATAATGAGTCCTATTTTTTCAAGAGGGGCAAAAACAGCACTTCTCGCTCCCACGACAATTTTCACTTCATCTTCAACAATACGACGATATTCATCATAACGTTCTCCTGAAGAAAGTTTAGAATGAAGAATAGCTACTTGTTTACCAAAACGACTTTTAAAAGCCGAAACCATCATTGGTGTTAACGCTATTTCAGGAACCATCATTAATACTGTTTTTCCTTGTTCAATAATATGTCTTGATAGTTGAAGATAGACTTCTGTTTTCCCTGAACCTGTCACACCATGAAGTAAATAGGTTTGAAAGTCATGACATAATAAAATTTCATTAACAACTTTTTGTTGCATAGATGTTAAAGGAAAATCGTTTTGTTGAATATTTTCATGATAAGGATCACGATAAACTTCTTGTTGAATGATTTGAATAGCTCCTTGTTTTTCAATATTCTTTAAAACCGTTAAAGAATATGGACAATCCTTTACAGGTAATAAAGGATGTTCTTTTATATAATTTAAAGCTTCTTGTTGTTTAGGCGTTTTTAAAGTTATTTCTTTAATAAAAGAAATAACTTTTTCATATTTAATGCCTACGGTCTTTTGACTTTTTGGTTTAAGTTGTACCGGAAGCATACATTGTAAGCAACTTATTTGAGTCGATAGAGTTTGTTTAGCCATGTATTTTGCAAGCTCTTGTAATTCTTTATTTAATAAAGGTTTTTGATCAATAACTTGAATAATAAAAGAATAACGAAAACCTTGTTCTTCTTCTAATTGTTGTTTTGTTTTATCTGTTTGATAACATTCCGTAACATAACCTACAATTTTTTGTCTACCAAAAGGAATACTTACCCGACATCCTGTTTCCACATAATCATTGGATAGATAATCAAAAGTACGATCTAATTGATAAGAAGAATGTTCTACAAGAACTTTTAAAATATACATACCCTCACCCCTTTGAATGTATTTTACCACAACTTATCAAAAAAACGATATCTTGATATCAAGATATCGTCTATATACTATTATTTACTTCAACTATATAACAATATTTCTTATAAAAAGATATGCCATATCCTTTTACATGAAGATATCCATCATTGATGATTTCTTCTTCATATTTATAATCAATGATTTGTTTAGCTCCTTTACTTGCGTCTTTAATTAAATTTTTGACACTTTTAGAATGTTTACATTCTAAAACAAGAGCTGTCTGAAAGATTTGTTTAGGTAAGATACATAAATCAAATCTTCCATGCATCGCTTCTCGATTTGATTTGATCTTTTTACCACTAAAGAGACCTAAGAGAAAACCATGATAAAAGGATTCTTCATTATCAAAGTAACTAATACTTCTTGATAAGATATCTCCTAGTATTTCATTAGCCTGATCAACATTCCCTTTAACAAGACTTTGATAAAGATCTTCTTTTCTTACAAAAGTATAATCTTCAAAATAAGACATGAATGTTTGTTTATAGATTTCATACACTTCTTTATTTGGAATAATCAGTTTATATTTGTTTTCTCCTAAATCTTCTTTTATTTTTAAATAGCCTGTAAGTAAGAGAAAACTA
>JAUNWT010000045.1 GCA_030540195.1 Bacillota bacterium
CTTTTCTCATAAGAATTTTATGATAAATTCTTTCTTTAAAACAAGATGATAATTTCTATGGTTTGATAGATAAAATCTATCAAATAGGAAAATGAAGCATTTTTTCGATAATTTCTAAAGAAAGTTTTGAAATATGTTGAGGATGATACACAATATAGATTTCTCTTTCTTGATAAGGAAGAGGAATTTCTTTTTTGATCAAATCAGGATAAGAAAGTAAAGTATCATTATCTTCCATAATAGAAACAGCAAGATTGGCATTAACAAGACCAATCATCGAATTTTCATCATCAAAATAATTGCTTGGATGAAAAGGAAGATTTTGACTTAAAAAGAGATCTTTGATGGTTGTATAAAGGGTCATGTTTTTTTGATAAGTATAAAAAGGATAATCAAGGAGATCTTTTAATTCAATATTTTCTTTTTTAACCAGAGGATTTTCTTTTGAAAAAACAATCACCAGTTTTCTTTTAATTAAAGGAATATATTTTAATTGTTGTTCGTTTATTTTACTACAAATACCAAAATCATATTGATTATCCAATATTTTTTGAGTAATTGTTTGGGTCTTTTCACTACGAAATTGTATATTGATTTCAGGATGTTCTTTTTGTAATTGAATAATAAAAGGAACTAAAAAACTGTTAATAACAGTAGGAATGGAAGAAATTTGAATTTCTTGTTTAGGTGAAATTGCTTGCACGCCTTCCTCTAAGATTTGTAAGCTTTTTGTAACATAGTTTAAAAAAGTTTTTCCTTCAGCAGTAAGAGAAATGGTACGTCCTTCTTTTTTAAACAAAGCAACCCCTAATTCTTTTTCAAGTTCTTTTATCGCAAAAGAAAGAGTGGGCTGAGAAATATAAAGTGCTTCACTCGCTTTACGATAATGTAAGTAGTGAGCAAGACATTGAAAATAGCGTAATTGATGTAATTTCATAAAGATTCCTCCAATCTGTTTCTATTATAACGAATTCTATTTCTTTTGGAAAATGAGTTTTCATTTTATGAAAAAATGTAACCGAATACAGTAAAATGAATATAATAAGTAAAGAACAAACAGGAGGAATTCAAATGGGATTTAAAGAAGGATTTTTTTGGGGTGGCGCAACAGCTGCTAACCAATATGAAGGTGGATATTTAAGCGGTGGTAAAGGTCTTGCTATTCAAGATGTAATCACTGGTGGAGATGGAAGAAATAATATTCCTAGACGCATGGCTTTAAAATTAGCGGATGGATCAACAAAATTTATCGATCGACGTGGAACTGAAGTGCCTGATGGTGCTGTACCATATGTAGATGAAGATACATATTATCCAAGTCATGTGGCAACAGATTTTTATCATCATTATAAAGAAGATATTGCATTATTTGCGGAAATGGGATTTAAATCATTCCGTATGTCTATTAACTGGACAAGAATTTTCCCAAATGGGGATGAAAAAGAACCTAATGAAGAAGGTTTAAAATTCTATGATGATGTTTTTGATGAAATGTTAAAATATGGTATTGAACCACAAGTAACAATTGTACACTTTGATTTACCACTTCATCTTGCAACAGAATATGATGGTTGGTATAACAGAAAAACAATTGATTTCTATATGAATTATGTAGAAACAATTTTCAATCGTTACAAAAATAAAGTTAAATATTGGTTAACATTTAACGAAATCAATTTCTGCAAAGATTATACAAACTTAGGAATTACAGAAGCTTTATCTAGACCTGATAAAGTAGCACAAGCTGTTCATCATATGTTTGTCGCAGCTGCAAAAACAGTTATTCGTGGACATGAAATCAATCCTGAATTCCAAATTGGGATGATGATCAATTATTCAGAAATTTATCCAGAAGATTGTAATCCAGAAAATATGTGGAAACGTATTACTGAAAAGAGATTACGTACATTCTATACAGATGTTCAAAATAAAGGATTCTATCCAGAATGGAAACTTATTGAATATAAAAATGCAGGTATTGAATTAAAAATGGAAGAAGGAGATCTTGAAACATTAAAAGCGGGTACAGTAGATTACATTGGATTCTCTTATTATTCAACAAGTGTTGCTACTGTAAACGCAGATGCTAAAAGAACAGCTTCTAACTTAGAAAGTGCTGTTAAAAACCCTTATCTAAAAGCAAATGATTGGGGATGGCAAATCGATCCAGTTGGTCTTCGTATTGTATTAAATGAATTATGGGATCGTTATCATAAACCATTATGGATTGTTGAAAATGGTTTAGGAGCTATCGATACAGTGGAAGAAGATGGTTCGATTCATGACCCATATCGTATTGATTATATTAAACAACATATCATTGAAATGAAAAAAGCAGTTGATGAAGATGGTGTTGATTTGATGGGATATATGCCTTGGGGATGTATCGATGTGGTTTCAGCAGGAACTGGTGAAATGAGAAAACGTTACGGATTTATCTATGTAGATATGGATGATGATGGAAATGGTGACTTACACCGTGCACGTAAAGATTCATTCTATTGGTATCAAAAAGTATGTCAATCTAATGGAGAAGAGCTATAAAATAAAAAAAGGTTCATTTTAAAGTGAACCTTTTTAAATACTTGTTAAATCTTTGATAACTTCACTAGCGATAATTAAACCAACAGTTGAAGGAACAAAAGCGTTACTTCCAGGAATATCTCTTCGAATTGTACACTTTCTTTTTGTTCCAGGTGGGCAAACACAGTGTGTACGACAACTGATAGATAAATCATCAATTGGTCTAATTGGTTTTTCTTCAGAATAAACAACTTTTAATTTTTTTACATGTCTTTTTTTTAGTTCTCTACGCATAACTTTTGCAAGAGGACATACTTTTGTTTTATAAATATCTGCAATTTTGAATTGAGTTGGATCGACTTTATTTCCTGCACCCATACTTGAAATGATAGGAATGTTGTGTTCTTGAGCTTTTAAAACAAGTTCGATTTTTGCGGAAACTGTATCAACAGCATCAATGATATAGTCATAATCGTCAAATGAAAAATCATTTGCATTTTCCGGTAAAAAGAAACATTGATGAGTTTGAACGTTTACCTTTGGATTGATTTGTAACATTCTTTCTTTCATGACATCTGTTTTATATTTGCCAACTGTATCATAAGTGGCAATGATTTGACGATTAAGATTGGTAAGACAAATTTTATCGTCATCTATTAAATCAAAAGAGCGAATTCCACTTCTTACAAGGGCTTCACCAACATAGCCACCAACACCACCTAAACCAAAGATGGCAACATGGCTATTTTGAAGTTTATCCATGGCTTCTTTTCCATATAATAATTGTGTTCTTGAAAATTGATTTAACATAGGTCCTCCTTAATCATAGTAAAATACTATGGAATATTGTAATCATTTATAGGATGAAGTCAATAATTTTTGTTGACTTTAAAAAAATATTTCTATAAAATAATATTCGGCTTTAAATTAAATATTTGGTATCTATTGGAAACGCACACTTCTTGAGTGATAACGAACAACACAATTCATTATCATAAGGAGGTTTTTTTATGCCAAAAACAAAATTTCAAGAAATTATTTTTACAATTATGATGGTTTTCATGATGGTTTATTTTATGATTTGTTATAATATTTCTTTAAATGTAGGAGGTATGACAAATCAAGTATTCTTAGATGCTTTTCATGAATTAGTGATTATGGGACCTATTGCTTTTATTTTAGATTTTTTCATTATTGGACATTTAGCTAAAAAGAAAGCATTTCAAATTGTCAATTTAGAAAATGATAATCCTTTTCATTTAGTTATCGCAATTTCTATTGTGTCAATTATTTTGATGTGTCCATGTATGTCGCTTGCAGCAACACTTTTATTTCAAAATGCAGGACACCAAATCGTTGCGGTTTGGTTACAAACAACAGTGATGAATTTTCCAATGGTGTTTTTCTTACAATTATGTTTTGCTGGACCAATCGTAAGATTTGTCTTTGGAAAACTTTTTAATGAAAATAGAGCTTAGTCCCTATTTTTTTATTTTACAAAGAAAAATTCTTTCGCTAAAATAAAAGAGAATGAGGGGGATTTTAAATGAAACTAACAATGCTTGGAACAGGAAATGCACTGGTTACAAAGTGCTATAATACATGCTTTGTCATTGAAAATGAAAATGATTATTTTATGGTTGATGCCGGAGGGGGCAATACGGTATTGAATCAACTTGAAAAAGCAGGGATCAATTGGAAAGATGTAAAACATATTTTTGTTACACATAAACATATTGATCACTTACTTGGAATGATTTGGATGGTTCGACTTATTTGTCAAAATATGGCAGCAGGTAAATATGAAGGAGACGCTTATATTTATGGACATCAAGAAGTGATTGAGATGTTAGAAACAATTTCTCGAATGCTTCTACAAAGTAAACAAACAAAATTTATTAATGATCGTTTACATCTTGTTGTTGTAAATGATGGTCAAACGAAAGAAATCATTGGTAAAAAAATTACTTTCTTTGATATTCGATCCACAAAAGCAAAACAATTTGGTTTTATGATGGAATTAGATCAAGATAGAAAATTAACATGTTGTGGGGATGAACCTTATAATGAAGTAAATGAAAAATATGCTTTAAAGAGTGATTATTTATTACATGAGGCTTTTTGCCTATATGATCAAGCAGATATTTTTCATCCTTATGAAAAGCATCATTCAACTGTCAAAGATGCTTGTCAGTTAGCTCAAAAATTAGCTGTCAAAAATATTATTCTTTATCATAGCGAAGACCAAAATATTAAAAATCGTAAAGAGCTTTATACAAAAGAAGGAAAAGACTATTTTGATGGAAATATTTATGTTCCAAATGATTTAGAAGAAATCGAATTATAGAAAGGAGATTTATATGCTTATTGTCAATCAAATAGAAAACACACATTTTTCTAAAACAGAAAGAGAAATTGTCGATTATATTATTGATCAAGGAATGAATATTGAAAAAATGTCTGCCAATGAAATTGCTAGAAATACCTTTACAAGTGCACCCTTGCTGGTAAGAATTGCTAAAAAGTTAGGGTATAGTGGTTTTAATGAATTTAAGAGTGCTTATTTAAAAGAACTTGCTTATATGCTTGAAGAAACAGATGTAGATGCATCCATTCCCTTTTTATTAAGTGATGATTTAATGACAATAAGTAAAAATCTTGCTTTATTAGAAAAAGAAACCATTCAAGATACCGAACAATTAAATCATCACGATGAATTGCAACATACCATATCCCTTTTAGATAAAGCTAAGAAAATAGATATCTATGGAGTTTTAGATAATGTTTTGCTTGCAAAACATTTTCAAACGCTCATGATGGATATTGGTAAAGATGTTCAAGTCATTGATCAAGTAACTGGTCAAAAAAGAAGTGCATGTTTGGCAGATGAAAATCATTGTGCCATTATTATTTCTTATTCAGGTCAAACTGAAGAAATGGTAGAAGTGGCAGAAATTTATCATAAAAGACAAATACCGTTTATTTCTATTACATGTATGGCAGAAAATTCTCTTTCAAGATTGGCAGATGCTCATCTTTACCTTTCTTCAAGAGAAATGTTGCATATTAAAATAGGGGACTTTGCTTCAACAACATCACTTAAATATCTTTTTGATGTTTTATATGCAGGTATTTTTTCTAAAAATTATAAGAAAAATTTAGAAACAAAAATTGTGGTGGCATCGTATGTTGATGATCGTCAAAGTGAAGATGAATATATAAATGAAAAATAGGTTATTTTGACCTATTTTTCTAATGCTTTATTTTTTAATTCATTTACATATTCCATTTGATGTTCTGCATTTTCATGAAGTTCTTTTTCCATTTCTTCAACAGTTGAATGTTTAACATCTTGAACTTCATTTTCTTTTCCATAAACCGCTTCATAAGCTTCTTTAGCGTTATGTTGTAATGCATGACGCATTTGATGTAATTCTTCTAATTTCTTTTCTTGTTCTTTAATTTCATCATCAACAGATTTATACATTTCTTCAATTGTTAATTGTTTTTTAGTGTCATCATCGTGTTGAATGTCTTGACTGTCCTTAAAATATTTTCTTAAAGATTCTTTTGCTTGTTCGTTAATTTCATTGATACTCATATTTTATTCCCTCTTTCTTACTACACCCGTATCATAGAATGAAAAATAAAAAAGATAAAGCCTTTACCCATTACTTTGAATTTCATTAACAAATAATTAAAAATGTAAGTGCTTCAAATGTTAATAGCATTAACATTGACATTACAGTTAGTCTATGCTAATTTACATCATGAGGGATAATTATGAATGTAGAAAAAATAAAATGTTTATTATTAATAAATGAAAATAAGAAGGTAACTGTCACAGCACTGGCTAAAAAAATGAATGTTTCAAAAGCTACAATGTCAAGAATGATCAATACTTTCTATGAACAAGGATTAACACTTGATAAAGGAAAATGTCAGCTTTCAAAAAATGGGCGTGAATATATAGAAAAAATACAAAGAGAAATAAAAAACTTAACTTATTGGTTACAAGAGACAAGCCATTTAAATGAAGAAGAGGCCCGTAAAGAAGCAATCAAACTCTATACGACACTTAATAAAGAAACAATTGAACGTATTTGTAGTCGTATTCATTTTAATCAAGTTTTTGATCAACTTGGAGATCTTGTGGAATTTTCAGGACATTATTTAGAACATCATTTAGAAACTGGTAAATATAATTTTTCTTTTACTTTATTTCATTATAAAGATGCGAATATTCATTCAATGGCTAACCGAGGATTTGAACATCCAGCTTATCTTTTAATCGAACAGCATCAAGGTTTTCTAGTATTTCAACCTATAGAAATGAAAAAAGAATTATTAAAAGAAAGAATAACTATTTCTTCAAAACTTAAATCAATGAAGTATCTTATAGATGATAGGGAATATGAATGTTTTGAAAAAAATAACTGTTTCTATATTCCTATCACAGACTTGAAATTCTTTTATACAAAAGAAGAAAGATTGATGCAAACATCACTTACGGTTAAATTAAAAGTTAATTTGTTAAAAGGACATATGCCGGAAAATCTTGCTCTTTTAAAAATATTGTTTCATTGATGAAACAAGAAAAAATAACATAAAACTTACAAAAAACAGCATTTTGTTTCATTGGTGAAACAAATCAAATGCTTGTTTTTTTATTTTAAAGAGATATGATAATTGCAGTTAGTTTCAACTAACCACAGGAGGAAAAATGAAAATATTATTTATTATATTTGGAATTATATCATTTATATTAGGTGCGATTGGTGTAGTTTTACCAATACTACCAACAACGCCTTTTTTACTTCTAAGTGCTTTTTTATTTTCAAGAAGCTCTGATAAATTTCATAATTATTTAATTCAAACAAAGCTTTATCAAAAATATATTAATGAAATGGTGATTGAAAGAAAAACAACGCGAAAGAAAAGAAATCGTTCATTACTTACTGTAACATGTGTTTTTCTTATAGCGATGATAATTACACCTGTAAGAATTGGAAAAATATGTTTATTTGTTGTAATGAGTATTCATCATTATATCATGCTAAAGAAGGTGGAAATTATCAATGAATAAAATAGAACAAAAAAGAGAAAATGAAAAAAGAATATTAAAAGTGATGATTGATATCTATCAAAGAAAACATCCTCAAGAAAGCAAGATGTGTGAAGATATTTATAAGTACGCTTGTTTGCGTATTGACAAATGCCCCTTTATGGAAACGAAAACTTTTTGCAGCGGGTGTAAAGTACATTGTTATCAAAAAGAATATCGAAGCCAAGTAAAAAAAGTGATGCGTTTTTCTGGAAAATATATGCTTTTTTATCATCCGATTCTAACGATCAAGCATGGCTGGCTTTCACTTAAAGAAAGGAGAAGAAAAGATGTTTAATAAAAGATTATTGAAAACTTTTAAAATAGAGATGAAAAATGTCTATGGATTAGTATTAATTCAATGGTTGATTTTAGTATGCCATATTTTACTGACTTTTTTACATAGTTATGTTTTA
This sequence comes from Bacillota bacterium, assembly GCA_030540195.1. Classification (GTDB taxonomy): domain Bacteria; phylum Bacillota_I; class Bacilli_A; order Erysipelotrichales; family Coprobacillaceae; genus Faecalibacillus. The sequence continues at coordinate 8,044 of JAUNWT010000045.1, forward strand.
TCATGTCTTTATCTAAAAAAATCATTTTCACTTGGTTTTTATTTATTGAGTGTGGTTTGTTTATTTATTTTAAAATGTTTTTTACAAACAACACAAAATAAACAAGCATTATCCTTAAGTGAAATGATTAAAACAAAGTTAAGAAAAAGTGTTTTTGATAAGATATATCATCAAAAACAAACAACAGTTTTTAAAGAATCGACGCTTACTCAACTTACAAGTGAAGGTATTGATCAATTAGAAATTTATTTTTCTAAATATATACCACAATTCTTTTATGCCATGTTGGCACCACTTACTTTATTTATCGTTGTTGGTTTTATGTCTTTAAAAGTAGCGCTTATCTTACTTTTATGTGTACCACTTATTCCTGTTTCTATTGTTGTTGTACAAAAGATAGCTAAAAGATTACTAGCGAAGTATTGGAATAGTTATACAGGGTTGGCAGATTCTTTTTTAGAAAATCTACAAGGTCTTACTACTTTGAAATATTATCAAAGCGATTTGTATTATCAAAATAAAATGGATAGGGAAGCAGAGGACTTTAGAAAGAAAACCATGCGCGTTTTAATTATGCAACTTAATTCGATTAGTGTGATGGATCTAGTGGCTTATGGTGGCTTTGGTCTAGGAGTTGTTTTGGGTTTACAAGAATATTTAAATCAACATATTACTTTTATGATGTTTGTTTTTATTGTAATGATTTCTATTGAATTCTTTTTACCTTTAAGAATGTTAGGAAGTTATTTTCATATTGGACAAAATGGAAACGCGGCAGCAGATAAAATTTTTAAACTATTGGATAGCTTGGATGATATTCAAGAAAGTTATCAAGAATCGATTTCAACTTTATCTTTTGAACATGTAACTTTTGGTTATGATGAAAAAATTATTTTAAAAGATGTTTCATTTTCTTTATCAAAAGGAACATTTTTAACGATTGTAGGAGAATCAGGTTCAGGGAAAAGTACGATTGCTTCACTTTTAATGAATTTATATCCACTTCAAAAAGGTAAAATTCTTTATAATCAAGAAACAATACCAGAAACAATGACACTTTATCAAAAAATAACGTTGATCAAAGATGAAACATATATTTTAAAAGAGACAGTCTTTGATCATCTTGCAATGTCAGGATGTATTGATGAAGAAAAAATGATGGCTGTTTTAAAAGAAGTAAAACTATTTGAGGTCTTTGAAAATCAAGGAGGATTAAAGTTTCAACTCAATGAAGGAGCTAAAAATCTATCAGGTGGACAAAGACAAAGATTAGCTCTTGCAAGAGCGTTATTGCGTGAAAGTGATGTTTATATTTTTGATGAAGCAACGAATAATGTTGATCGTGAAAGTGAAGAGATTATTTTAAAAATTATAAAACGTTTAGCTAAAGATAAAATTGTTATTTTTATTACACATCGCATGGCTCATTGTAAAGAAAGTCAACTTACTTTTGTGATGAAAGAGGGAAGATTGATTCAACAAGGAAGTTATGATGAATTATTCAATCAAGCTAATTTATTTAGAGAACTTGTGGAAAATCAAAAGAATTTAGAAAGGATTATTGAAAATGAAAGATAAGATAAAACTAATTATTTCTTTATTAAAACTAGTCCGTCCATTTTTAACCATCATGTCTTTAGCTATTATTTTAGGAGTGATAGGACATTTAACAGCAACCTTTATTACTGTTTTTATCATTCTCGCTTTTTGTAAAGTAATTTCCTTTTCACTTGCTGTTAAATTAATTATTCTTTGTGCATTTTCAAGAGGAATCTTAAGATACATAGAACAAGCATGTAACCATTATATTGCCTTTAAAGTATTGGCCCATATTCGTCATTTAGTCTTTGAAAAATTAAGAGAATTGGCACCAGCTAAATTAGAAAATGAAGATAAAGGAAATATTATTGCAATGTTGACAAGTGATGTTGAACTCTTAGAAGTTTTCTTTGCTCATACTATTTCGCCGGTGATGATTGCTTTTATTTATAGTATAATTATGATTTGTTTTATTGGATATTATCGTTTTAGTTTTGGAATTTTTGCTTTTATTTGTTATAGCGTTATGGGAGTCTTTATTCCTTATATAACGTATAAATCAAGTCAAAAAGATGGAAGTGATTATCGCTCTTTACTTGCTAATTTTAATACTTTTGTTTTAGAGACAGTTTTAGGTAAAAGAGAAATTTTGCAATTTAATCAACAAAATAAACGTTTTGAACAAATGAAAAATCATCAAAATGATTTAACACAAACGCATCAAAAACTAATTCATCATCAAAGTTTTCAACAAATACTTTCGGATGGATTGATTATTTTATCTATTGTTGTTTCTATTTTATTGATTAAAAGTGATGTTTCAAAAGAATTATTAATTCCGATGATGGCTCTGTCATCTTCATTTGGACCAACGATTGCTCTAGCAAATCTAGCAAATAATTTAAATCAAGTATTTCCATGTGCTAAGCGTATATTAGATTTATTAGAGGAAGAACCATTACTTGAAGAAATTACAGATCAAAGTAGAACTTTAAATTTACCAATCGAAGTAAAGAATCTTTCATTTCGTTATCCAAATACATCTACAGAAGTTTTACATAAAATCAATTATACATTTGAATTTGGTAAAACCTATGGATTGCTTGGAAAAAGTGGGTGTGGTAAGTCAACCTTATTAAAATTATTGATGCGTATTTATCGAGGTGAAGGAGATATTTTATTTAATAATAAATCAATTGAAAATATTAATAGTGAAACGCTAAAAGAAAATATCAGTTATGTTGATCAAGAAACATTTTTATTTAAAGATACGTTGTATCATAATATCACCTTGTTAAATCCAAATTATCAACAAGAAGAGGTTATTGAAGCGTGTAAACAAGCACAGATCCATGATTTTATTATGTCTTTACCACAAGGCTACCAAACTGTTTATGATGAAAATATTTCAAGTGGACAAAAACAAAGAATAGGTCTAGCACGTGCTTTTTTAAGAAAAACACCCATTCTTTTATTGGATGAACCAACAAGTCGTATTGATAGTTTAAATGAAGCGGCTTTATTAGAAAGTTTAAAACAAATCAAAGATGAAAAACTCATTATTATTGTAAGTCACCGAAAGTCATCGCTTGCTTTATGTGATGAAATTATTGAAATAGAACAGGGGATGATAAAGAATTAGCAATGTTATAAAAAAATATTTATTTTTTAATAAAATGTCGTATAATGAAAAAAGAAATGGAGGAGTTTAAGATGAAAGATTTTTTTAAAAGTAAAGAATTATGGACATTTGTAGGAGGAGCAGTGACTGCTGTTGTGACTTCAAAGTTCGCTAAAAGTAATAAAGCAAGAGAATTAGCTGTTAAAGGATTAGCTAGTGGAATGCAAGTAAAAGATAACGTAGAAGCTACAGTAACTTCTATTAAAGAAGATGCTCAAGATGTTTATGCTGAAGCAGTAGAAAAAAGTAAGGCACAATAATGATGAGTAATTTTAAAATAGTTCATGAAATCGATGGAAGATTACGTGTTCGTTTTGGACAATACGCTTTTACAAATGAACAAGCAACTATTTTAAAAAGCGATTTTTTAAAACTTGAATATGTAAGATATGTAGAAGCCCATTATAAAAATGGAAGTCTTCTATTGGTTTTTGATGAAAATTATAAAAATGAAGTCTTTGATTATTTAAAAAGCTATGATTTAAGTGCTTTGCAAAATAGAGAAATTCCTGAAAATTGTTCTCAAAATCTACAAGTGCTTGATCAAAGTTTTAAACATGAATTAATTAAGATTTTTGCCAAAAGATATGCTGTTAAGTTCTTTTTACCAAATGTTGTGGGTAAAGGGATTGCTATCTATAAAGCACTTGCTTATTTTAAAGCAGGACTTTCTTCACTTGGAAATAAACGTATAGATGTTCCAGTTTTAGATGCAACAAGTATTGGTGTTTCTTTATTACGTAAAGAATTTAATACAGCAAGTAACATTATGTTGATGCTTAAAATTTCTGAATTATTAGAAGACTATACACGTCAAAAAGTCACTTTACAATTAGGTGATAGTTTGATGAATAAGTTTGATAAAGTTTGGATCTATGAAGATGGACAAGAACAAGAAATTGCGATGTCTGATTTAAAACAAGGACAAACTGTTATTGTTCAAACAGGAAGTATGGTTCCTATTGATGGAGAAATCGTTGATGGTGAAGCTATGGTCAATGAATCAAGCTTTACAGGTGAACCATTAAGCAAACGTGTGACATTAAATGATACCGTTTATGCAGGTACGTTAATTGAAGAAGGAAAGATTTTTGTAAAAGTTAGAAACTTACAAGATGAAAGTCGTATCGCCAAAATTATTGATATGATTGATACAAATGAATCATTAAAAGCATCAATTCAATCAAGAGCAGAACATATGGCTGATGCCATTGTCCCATATAGCTTCTTAGGATTCTTTGGTGTTTGGGCTTTTACAGGAAATCTGACAAGAGCAACCTCTCTTTTATTAGTGGATTATTCTTGTGCAATTCGTTTATCAACATCAATTTCAGTGATTTCAGCAATGCAAGAAGCTTCAATGCATAATGTTTTAGTTAAAGGTGGAAAACATTTAGAAAGCATGAAAGATGCAAATGTCATTGTTTTTGATAAAACAGGAACATTGACACATGCTAAACCAGTTGTTTTAGATGTGGTTCCTTTACAAGGTTATACAAGAGAAGAAGTTTTAAAAATTGCGGCTTGTTTAGAAGAACATTTCCCACATAGTGTGGCTAATGCCATCGTTCATCAAGCAGAAGTTGAAAATTTAAAACATCGTGAAGAACATGCTGAAGTTAAATATGTGATTGCTCATGGTATTTCTACAAGCTTGAATGGTGAAGATGTCATTATTGGAAGCAGTCACTTTGTCTTTGAAGATGAAGGTGTAGAAATGACAGATGAAATTAAAGATTTAATTTCTTCACTTGAAAGCAAGGGATCAAGCTCTCTTATTTATCTAGCAATTGCTAAAAAGCTTGCGGGTATTATTAGTATTTATGATCCATTAAAACCAGAAGCTAAAGAAGTTGTTCAAGAACTTCGTGATATTGGTTTTGATAAAGTCATTATGCTTACTGGTGATAGTCCTAACTGTGCTAAAACAATTGCTAAACAATTGAATTTAGATGATTTTAGAGCGGGTGTTTTACCAGAAGATAAAGCAAGTTATATTGAAAGTTTAAAGAAAGAAGGGAATACTGTTGTGATGGTAGGAGATGGTATTAATGATACACCAGCCTTATCCATGGCAGATGTTTCGATTTCACTTCAAGATAGTTCAGATATTGCGCGTGAACTTGCGGATATCACACTTGTATCAAATTCATTAAATGACATTGTTGCTTTAAGAATGATTTCAGAAGGTTTATTTAAACGTATTCATAGCCAATATCGTTTGATTGTTGGTTTAAATACATCCTTTATTGTTTTAGGGGCATTAGGTTTACTTACACCACAAATGCTTGCCATGCTTCATAATGGAAGCACATTCTTAATTGCTTCAGGTTCAACACGTTCATTATTACATTAGAAACAGATTCTTTCTGTTTCTTTTTTCTTTTTTTGAAAGTTTGTTGAAGTTACAAAAGTACTTTATTATACTAAATAAAAAAGGAGATAGATTATGGCAATTAAAGTAATAATTATGGATATTGATGGGACTTTAGTCAATGATGAAAAAGTCATTACACCTCTTACTAAAGAGACCTTATTAAAAGCACAAGAAAAAGGGGTACGTTTGGTTTTAGCTTCAGGAAGACCAACAAGTGGATTATTAAAACTTGCTGAAGAATTAGATATGAAAAATCATCATGGTTTATTTGTATGCTTCAATGGTTCAAAAGTGGTTGATTGTCAAAGTCATGAAACACTCTATAATCATGCAATTTCTGTAGAAGATAGTAAAGCTATCTTGGAACATTTAAAGAATTTTAAAGCAAGACCAATGTTTGATAAAGATGAATATATGTATGTTAATGATGTTTTTGATAATACAATTACATATAAAGGAAAACCATTTAATGTAATGCAATATGAATCAAGAGGCAATAACTACATCTTATGTGAAAAAAGAGATTTAGCGGCTTTTGTTGATTTTGAAATCAATAAAATTCTTACATTTGGTGATCCAGAATATTTACAAGCGCATTATAAGGAAATGATGGAACCATTTAAAGATCGTTTGAATTGTATGTTTACATCTGATTTCTATTTTGAATTTACAGCAAAAGGTGTGGATAAAGCTAAAGCGTTAGATAGTGTTTTGATCCCTATGGGCTATAAAAAAGAAGAAATGATGGCTTTTGGGGATGCTCAAAATGATAAGTCAATGGTTGAATATGTTGGTTTAGGTGTGGCTATGGGAAATGCTTCGGATGAATTAAAAGCAGTAGCTAATGAAATTACAGATACAAATAATAATGATGGTATCGCCAAAGCCATTATGAAACATATTGAGTTATAAAAACGGAGAAATCCGTTTTTTTTCTTTGAGATACTTGAAAAAAGAGAAAAGGGATAGTATTCTATAGTTGGTTAGAGAAGGCTAACTATGGGAGGGGTATTATGTTTTTATCAATCAAGGATCTTAAAAAAAGCTTTGGTGAAGATGAATATAAAACAGAAGTTTTAAAAGGTATTGATTTTGAAATAGAAAAAGGTGAGATCTGTGTTTTACTTGGTCCTTCGGGCTCTGGTAAATCAACACTGCTAAATATTATTGGAGGAATTGATCAACCAGATAGTGGAACAATTACGATTCAAGGAAAAACAATTTCGACATTAAAAGAAAAAGATTTAACCAATTATCGTCGTAATCATTTGGGCTATGTTTTTCAAATGTATAATTTGATTTCACATTTAAATGTTGAACAAAATATTGATGTGGGAAAATATTTAAGTAAAAATCCATTAGATAAAGAAGAACTCTTACAAACACTTGGTTTAAAAGAACATCGTTATAAACAACCAAATCAATTATCAGGTGGTCAACAACAAAGAACATCAATAGGACGTGCGATCATTAAAAATCCAGATCTATTGCTTTGTGATGAACCAACAGGGGCCTTAGATTATCATACATCAAAAGATATTTTACAATTGATTGAAGATGTTAATAAAAAATATGGTAATACAATTATTATTGTAACGCATAATGATGCAATTAAAGATATGGCCGATCGTGTGATTTATTTACATGATGGACGTATTCGTGAAAATATTAAAAATACACATAAAATTCCAGCAAAGGATTTGAATTGGTAAAATGAAGAATCCATTATTTAAAAGGTTACCATATATTTTAAAAGATGAAATTGCGAAATATTTAATTATATTTTTATTTATGGCAGGATCTATTGGTCTAATTTCAGGATTTTTAGTTGCTGATGGCTCAATGATCGAAGCATATAATGACAGTTTTGATAAATATAATATTGAAGATGGTCATTTTCGTTTAAATGATTCTCTTTCAAAGGAAAATAAAAAGGCTTTAGAAAAAGAAGATGTCACAATTTATAATCTTAATTACATTGAAGAAGAAGTAGAATCCTCAAGTACAATTCGTCTTTTTAAACCAAGAAACAAGGTCAATCAAGTATGTATTATGGATGGAAAACTTCCTCAAAGTAAAAATGAAATAGCGATTGACCGTATGTATGCAGACAATAACAATTATCAAGTAGGTCAAACGATTAAAGTTGGTAAAAAGAAATTAAAAATCACTGGACTTGTTGCGTTATCAGATTATAGTGCTCTCTTTTCAAAAAACAGTGATTTAATGTTTGATGCTATTAAATTTGGTGTTGGTATTGTTTCTGATGAAGGGTTTGAAAGCTTTAAAGATGCTAAAATCTACTATAACTATGCTTGGACATATAATGAAAAGGTTGATAACGAAGTTAATGCCAGTAATGATTTTTTAAACGTACTTGTTAAAAATGTTTCAGGAATTGATGATTATATTCCTCAATATGCCAACCAAGCCATTCATTTTACGGGTGATGATATGGGTGGAGATGAAGCAATGATGACCGTTTTACTTTATATTATTATTGGAATCCTTGCCTTTGTCTTTGCAATTACCACAAAAAATACCATTGAAAGCGAAGCACCAATGATTGGTACACTTCGTGCCATGGGATATACAAAAAAAGAAATGTTAGTTCAATACATGACATTGCCTATTCTTGTTTCTTTAGTGGCTTGTATTGTAGGAAATATTTTAGGGTATACATATTTTAAAGATATCATGGCTGGTATGTATTATGGAAGTTACAGTTTACCAACTTATGTAACGATTTGGTCAGGGGATGCTTTTATTAAAACAACGATCATTCCATTTATTATGATGGTTTTAATTAACTATGGTATTTTAATGAAATCTTTAAGATTATCACCTCTTAAATTCATGAAAAGAGATATTAAAAAGGCTAAGAAGAGTAAAAAAACACTCGTCTTACATCGTTTAGGTTTCTTTTCTCAATTTAGATTAAGTGTTATTTTAAATAATTTATCAGGGTATGTTACGTTATTTGTCGGTGTTTTATTTGCAATTATCTTATTAATGTTTGGAATGGATATGCATCCTGTTCTCGATCATTATCAAGATATTGTTGTTAATAATATGACCGCTAAATATCAATATATTTTAAATACACCAGAATCAGTTGATACAACAGCTATTGAACAAGTTTTCCAAACGATTCCTCAAGAATTTAGAGATAGTTTTTTAAGTTTGATTGATGATCAATATGATGAAATGTATGATAACTATAAAACAAAAACCAAAGGGGCAGAAGCTTTTTCTCTTTACTCATTAAAAACACTTCCAGAAAGTACAATAGAAGAAGATATTAGCCTCTATGGTTTACAAAATAATAGTCAATATATTCATATAAAATCATTACCTAAAAAAGGTGTTTATATATCAAAAGATGTTGCTGATAAATATAGTTTGAAAAAAGGAGATCGTATCTCTTTAAAAGAAAGCTATAAAGATTTACGCTATACTTTTGAAATTAAAGGAATCTATGATGCCCCAGGTAGTATGGCACTTTATATGTCGAAGTCTTATTTTAATGAAGTTTTCAACTGTCAAGATGGTTACTTCAATGGTTATTTTTCAAATAAAAAAATAACAGATTTAAAAGATGAATACATCGCATCAACCATTACTCAAGATGATTTAACAAAAGTATCAAGACAATTAAATGTTTCAATGGGAGAAATGTTCTATTTAGTTGAAGGATTTGCGATTGTGATGTTTATTATGCTTATTTATCTTCTTACAAAGATGATTATTGAAAATAATAAAGTATCGATTTCCATGGTTAAAATTCTGGGTTATACATCAAAAGAAATACAAAAGATGTATGTTCATGCGACAACGATTGTTATTTTGATTTCTACGTTACTTTCTTTTGGAATAACAACATGGATCTTATCTTATGCTTTCAAAATCGTTTTTGAAGAATACGCAGGATGGCTTCCTTTCTATGTAGAAGGTAGTGTTTATATCAAGATGTTTATCATGACAGTTATTTCTTATTTGTTTGTTATGATGATTCAAATGAGAAAAATCAAGAAAATTCCAATGGATGAAGCATTAAAGAATGTTGAATAAATTTAGGTAAAGAGGGATTGTATCTTTCATAGATGCAATCCTTTTTCTATCTGTTAAGGATATGATATAATATATTTGAAAATTAAAAATAATTAAAAGACAAAAATAGTTTATTAGAAAATAAATAAAAATAGGAGAGAAGTATGAAAAGAAATATTGGAAGGTATGTTTTATGGATTGCTTTATTTTTAGTAGCAGTTGTTGTATTTTGTCTTGCAATGATTTGGCTTTCTCTTGCATGTATGTAAAGGAGAAAAGTTATGAAAAATTTGCTTATAAAAATATGTACATTCATGATTTTGATAACACTTTTTACCGGATGTCATCAACAAAATAAATTATATTTATTTGAAACAAAGAAAATAGATAATCAAGTTATTTTGATTTTAAAAAACACTTCAAAAAAGCCAATTGATTTATCATTAAAAGATCAAAAAATTAAATGTTTACCAGCAGATAAACAAGGTGTTTTCATTTTTAATAAAAAGGAATTTAAAGATACTTATTATGACGAAATAGAAGCAAAAGAAAGTACCCAATATCAAGAATATAATGATTTTGATATCAATCGAATAACCGATCATTCCTTACAACAATTAAATGAATGTATTAAGAAAACAAAAAATGATAAAAAGATATGTTATGGAGAAGTTATTGTTTTCTTTTATCAAAACAAATCTCTTGTAGATATCCAAAAGAATAATTTTGTTTTAAAAGGAAAAGAAAAAGTAATTACTTTTGAAAGTTTAAAAGTGTGGGATGATACAAAGATTATAGAAAATATATATGCAAAAAAATAGTTTAAATTAGAGGTTTTTATGGAAATATGTAATGGTATTGATTATCTGGATCAAGTAAAAGAATTGATTATAGAATACACAAAACGTTTGGGACGTGATTTGTCTTTTCAAAATATTGATGAGGAATTAGAAAATCCAGCAAAAAAATATACAGCTTCTGAAGGAGAAATTTTAGTGGCTATAGAAGATGAAAAAGTGATAGGAATGGTTGCTTATCATCGTCATTTGGATAATCGCTGTGAAATGAAACGTTTGTATGTAAAACCAGAATATAGAGCAAATAAACTAGGGGAAAAGCTTGTTTTAGAAATTATAGATCATGCAAAAAAAGCTGGGTATAAGGAAATGGTATTGGATACGATTATCCCTTTACAAGCAGCAATCCATCTTTATAAAAAGGTAGGATTTATTGAATGTGAGGCATATTATCATAATCCAATGGATGATGTATTGTATTTTAAAAAGATACTTTAAGTTATTGGGAAAACCAATGGCTTTTTTATGACAAATTATTTATAGAAAAGAAAAATATGGATATAAATAATAAGGAATACTCTATTTTTAATGATTTATCTCCCAAAATGTTTACTTTTCTCCCAAAAAGCATATATAATTGGGAGAAAGGGAACTGGACTTGGGAGAAAAGGAGCAGATAATATGCGAAAGTTTGATTATAGTTTTTTAAAAAATCGTACATGGGATAATGAAATTTTATCATATGTTGCTAAAATTCATGAGTATAAAGGGAAACAAGAATTTTATATACGTTCAAAACCTGTAGAATTAGAAAGATTGATTGAAATTGCAAAAGTTCAAAGTACAGAAGCGTCAAACCGTATTGAAGGGATTATCACAACGCATTCACGTCTCCAACAATTAATGAAGGATAAAACAACTCCTAAAAACAGAGACGAAAAAGAAATTTTAGGATATCGAAATGTATTAAATCTCATTCATACAAATTACGAATATATTCCTTTTCAATCAAATTATATACTTCAGCTTCATAGAGATTTATTGCAATATACGGAACATTCCTACGGAGGGAAATATAAAACGACACCTAATGAAATTGATGCAGTATTACCTAATGGTGAGAAAATTATGCTTTTTAAACCTTTGGATCCATATGAAACTCCTGAAGCAATAGAAAGTATATGTCATAGTTATCAAATAGCTTTGGAGGAAGAATTTGTTGATCCTCTTATCTTGATACCATGTGTTATTTTAGATTTCTTATGTGTTCATCCTTTCAGCGATGGAAATGGGCGTATGAGCCGTTTATTAACGCTATTACTTTTGTATAAAAATGATTATGTTATTGGAAAATACATAAGTATTGAAAAGGAAATTGCAAATACGAAGGAATCTTATTATCAGGCATTGTCTTTATCAGATGATAGGTGGCGCATTGCTGAAAATGATCCTAAGCCATTTATTAAATATATGCTGAGTATTATTCTCAAATGTTATCGCGAATTCGAACAACGTCTTACGATAAGTGAAAAAAGTGGAGCAAAAAGTACAGCTTATGATATTGTTAAAAATTTTGCTTTAGATACAATAGGTACATTTACAAAACGAGATGTGATGGAATCATGTCCAAGTTTAGGAAGTTCTTCTGTTGAATTGGCATTAAAGAAATTAGTGGAAGATAAAACAATAAAACGAATAGGGAAAGGTCGTGCTTCTAAATATGTTCGTTTTGATGCATGCTAGAATAAGAATTATATACATAAAAAACGGTTATTTAAGTAACCGTTTTTTATAAGACTATTATTTTAATTTTGTTATTTCATCTTGATCTAAATATTCTTCAATATAGCCACAATTTTCACAAATATAAAATGTGATTAAAGCACTCTTGTTTTTAGTGAAAAACCTAACTAAAGATAAATGTTGGTGATAACACCTAATAATGTCAGTCTAAC
>JAUNWT010000046.1 GCA_030540195.1 Bacillota bacterium
ACGGCGAAGATAGTACTACGGTGCGAAAATAGCTCGTTGCCAGTTCTTTTTTTTTGCTTATTAATATTCAGTTTATATTTATGAACTAAAATTTCCTTGTTTGCTACAATTCTGCTAGATCATTGCTTTAAATATGTGAATGTATAGTTTCAAAAATAAAATTATGTTATAATAGATTGGGTGATGTTTTTTATGAAAATTAAATTATATTTTGGAATGGAAAATGCAATTAAGAAGTCTGGGATTGGTCGGGCATTTTATCACCAAAAGAAAGCTTTAACATTAAATAATATTGAATTTACAACAGATAAAAATGATTTAGATTATGATATCTTACATATCAATACAATCTATCCTGATAGTATACCAGTTATTAAACAAGCAAGGGAAAATAATAAAAAAATTATTTATCATGCTCATAGTACTGAAGAAGATTTTAAAAATTCTTTTATGTTTTCAAACACTTTTGCTGGTTTATATAAAAAGTGGCTTGTATATCTTTATAATAGTGCTGATGTTATTATTACACCGACTCCTTATTCTAAAAGCTTATTAGAGTCATATGATTTAAATAAAGAGATCTATGCAATTTCTAATGGAGTTGATGTTGAACAATTTAATCCTACTTCTGAACAAATCAATAAATTTACTCAAAAGTTTAATATTTCTGATGAAGATAAACTTGTTATATCAGTTGGATGGCTTTTCGAAAGAAAAGGTTTTGATACCTTTGTGGAAGTTGCAAGAGAAATGCCAGATGTTAAATTCATGTGGTTTGGGGATGTAAAATTATCAAATCCTACTTCAAAAATAAAAAAATTACTTAAAGAATTGCCAAAAAACGTAATCTTACCAGGGTATGTTAGTGGAGATGTTATCAAAGGTGCTTATGGTCGTGCAGATGTTTTCTTTTTCCCTTCTCGTGAAGAAACAGAAGGAATTGTTGTTTTAGAAGCTTTGGCTTGTAAAACCCAAATTTTATTACGCGATATTCCTGCTTTTGATCCATGGATGAAAGATCAAATTAATTGTTATAAAGGAAAAACAAATGATGAATTTATTTCATTGATTCAAAAAATAATTGATAAAAAGTTGCCTTCAACAGTAGAAGAAGGTTATAAAGTTGCTAAAGAAAGGGATTTATTACTTATCGGTCAACAATTAAAAGATGTCTATGAAAAAGTAGAATCCTTATAGAGGACTTGATTATGGATAAAAAGAATATAAAAAAGTACATACTTAATGTGGCTGTCATTCTTTTAGTTGGTGGTTTATCGATTTATTTTTCGATAGGTAATCAATTAGAAGGAACAATAGAATCATTATCACATTGTCATCTTGGATGGCTTCTTGTTGTTGCTATTCTTATGCTTATTTTCTATTTGATCAATGCTATGAATCTTACACTCTTTGCTAGAGTGTATAAAAAGGATTATAGTTTAAAACAAGGAATTGTTAATGCCATGGCAGGTATTTTCTTTAATGGTATTACACCGATGGCATCAGGTGGTCAATTTTATCAAGTATATGCATTTAATAAACAAGGAATTAAAGCAACGTATTCTTCAAGTATCTTACTTATGATTTTTATTGTTTATCAAAGTGTATTGGTTTTATATACATCAATTATCATGTTATTAAAATTTGCGTATTTTAGTTCTCTTTATTCAAGCTTTTTTTCACTTGCAATTGTCGGATTTATTATTAATCTTGTTGTTATTTCAACTTTATTTTTAGGTGCTAAATCAGAAAGACTTCAAAATTTTTTGAGTAATAATGTGGTTAAACTTTTAGCAAAATTACACATCGTAAAAAATTATGAAGAAACAAGTTCTAAAATAGAAAGAAAATTAGAAAATTTTAGAGTGGAATTAAATTTATTACAAAGAAATAAACCTATTTTATTAAAATCAATAGGTTTAAATATTTTAAAATTAACTGTACTTTACAGTATTCCATTTTTTTGTTCTTTAGCTATGAATGTTCCATTATCATGGAAACATTTCTTTGATTTAATTGGTATTACAGCATTTGTCTATTTAATTTCAGATTTTGTTCCACTTCCAGGAGCGAGTGGAGGAAGTGAAGGATCATTCTTTATTTTGCTCCGCTATTTTCTTAAAAGTGCTACATCAGCAACTTTACTTGTTTGGCGATTTGCAACTTATTATGCTGGATTGATTGTTGGTGGACTTACAATGTCCTTTAGTAAAGAATTAAATCTTGCTACATTAAAAGAATCTAATCAACAAATTGAAGAAGAAAATGGCATTGTCATTGAAGATATTGAAGAAGTTGAATTAAAAGACTTTAAAAAATAGGAGGATTTTATGAAAATTGCACTCTTTTCTGATACATATTTACCAGATATAAACGGGGTTGCGACCTCAACAAGTATTTTAAGAAATGAACTTGTACGCTTAGGACATGATGTTTTAGTTGTTACAAGCGAACTACCAAGTGATAGTGATTATGATGCGAGTTTGGATAATCAAATATTAAGGGTACCTGGATTAGAAATTCAAGCACTTTATGGCTATCGTGCATGCAATATTTTTTCATTTAAAGGGATGAAAGAAATAAAAAGATTTGCACCAGAAGTTATTCATGTGCAAACAGAATTTGGAATTGGTATTTTTGGACGTATTGCAGGAGAATATTTAGATATTCCTGTCGTTTATACGTATCATACAATGTGGACAGATTATTCGCATTATGTTAATCCTATTAATTCGGAGACAGTTGATGCTGTAGTGAAGAAAGTTATCACAAAAATTAGTAAATTTTATGGAAATAGCTGTCAAGGGCTTATTGTTCCATCAAATAAAACAAAAGAAGCATTATTGCATTATGGATTAAAACAAGAACATATTTATACGATTCCTACAGGATTAGAACTTGACCGTTTTTCTATAGAAAATAAAAATGAAAAATTATGCCATGAATTAATAGAAAAATACCAACTACAAGATCATTTTGTTCTTACTTTTTTAGGAAGAATTGCTCCTGAAAAAAGTATTACTGTTATTATAGATGCATTAAAAGAAGTTGTTGCTGTAAATGATAATATTCGTTTTTTAATTGTTGGTGGTGGGCCTCAATTAGAAGAACTTAAAAACTATGTAAAAAATGATCATATAGAATCCTATGTAATTTTTACAGGACCACAAAGTGGAGAGTATGTACCTGCTCATTATCATATTTCTGATGTGTTTATTTCCGCTTCACTTTCTGAAACGCAAGGTTTAACTTATGTTGAAGCTATGGCATCCAATATTCCTGTTATTGCACGTTATGATGATCAGTTAGTAGATGTTATTGAAGATGGACAAAATGGCTTCTTTTTTAGAAATGAAAATGAATTACCGCAGCTTATTTTAAAAATGATGGATATGGATTTAACTTTATTTAAAGAAAATGCTTTAAATAAAGCAAATGAGTATAGTGGAGAAACATTCGCTAGAAAAGTATTAGAAGTTTATCAACAAGCTATTCTTACAAAAGAATATACGTATCAAATTGTTTCTATTTTTCCAATTAAGAACAATAAAAATGAAGTATCTTTTACTTATGATGAAAATGAAAGTACAGTTACGCTAGAATTAACAGATAAAGTTATAGATCAATATCAACTTCGTCAAGGTAAAATCATTGATCGAGATACCTTTAATATATTAAAAGATTTAGAACAAATCAGTAGAGCCTATAATAAAGCGCTTAAGTATCTTTCTGTTAAAGATTATACAGAACAACAAATGCGAAAAAAACTTATGAATTCAGGTGATTTTGATGATGCACAATTAGATGCGACAATTCAATTATTATCTGAAAAGAATCTTATCAATGATCATCTATTTACTTTAAATTATTTTAAACGATGTACACGACTAGGAATAGGACATAATAAAGCTATCTATAATTTGAGAAACTATGGTGTGGATAGTGAAATGATTGATTTATGTTTAGAAGAATTAGATGATGATGAAGAATATCAAGCAGCAATGCTTTTGATTAATAGTTATTACAAAAAGAATACAAGCATTTCTTATCGAAACATTCAAAGAAAAATCAAGGAAAAACTTTTTTTAAAAGGATTTACCAATGAAATCATAGATAAAGCAATGTCTCAATATGATTTTGAATATGATAACGAAAAAGAAAAGTATGCTTTAGAAAAAGATATGACAAAAGCATACAATCGTTATAGTAAGAAAATGCAAGGAAAAGAGTTAAAAAACAAAATGATTGATACCTTATTAAAAAAAGGATATAATTACGAAGATATAAAACATATCTTAGAAGTTAAGGAGATAGAAGATGAATAAAATAGCAAATTTAAAACCAGGGGATGATGGCGTCTATATAGAAGCTCTGATCAATCATGTTGTTTCAGGAAAAACAAATGGGGCACATCGTTCAACTTATTTATCAATGACGTTGCAAGATGATACAGGTTCTATTGATGCAAAACTTTGGAATGCAACTGAAGAACAAGTTCAAACCTTAGTAAAAGGAACAGTCGTTCAAATTAAGGGAGATGTTATTAAGTATAATGAAGATCGTCAAATGAAAATCGTTAAAATTCATATCGGTGCTCAAGATGATAAAGAAAGAATTAAATTTTTAAAACAAGCACCACTAGATGGTCAATTTATGATTCAAGAAATTAAGAAATTTATTGATAAAATTGATAATTTAAAACTTCATCAGTTGGTTAAAACATTATTTGAAGAAAATGTTGAAAAATTGTCTTATTATCCAGCAGCAAGTAAAAATCATCATGAATATGTTTCTGGACTTGCCTATCATACGTATGGCATGTTGAAAGTTGCTGAATCATTTTGTACATTATATCCTTCCTTGAATAAAGATTTACTTTATTCAGGAATTACGTTGCATGATTTAGGAAAGACAGTAGAGTTAAGTGGACCTGTTGTTCCAGAATATACTTTAGAAGGAAAATTATTAGGACATATTTCTATTTCCAATGCAATGATTAAAGAGACTGCTAATAAATTGCATATTGAAGGAGAAGAAGTAACATTATTACAACATATGATTTTAGCACATCATGGTAAAAATGAATATGGTTCACCTGTATTGCCACAAATTAAGGAAGCTGAAATTTTATATTTAATTGATAATATTGATGCGCGTATGGCGATGATGGATAAAGCTTTAGAAACGGCAGAATATGGTAAGTTTACAAAACGTGTTTTTTCATTAGAAAATAGAGCATTTTATAAACCAAAGATGTATGAAAAGTAGCGATGGCTACTTTTTTCAAAATTTGAAAAAATAAATAACGTTTTTTATAGAAAAATGTTGAAAAAAGAATATAATTATGACAGTAATTTATTTTTAAGAAGTGAGGTAGTAAAAAATGTATAAAATTTTATTATGCTGTGTATCAGGCGTAACAACAAATAAACTTGTTAAAGCAGTAAAAAAATCAGCAAAACAAAAAGATATTAAAGTAATGTGTTGGGCAGTTGGATCTAAATCAGTAGGTTTATCATGGGCAGATGCTGATTGTGTTTTATTAGCACCACAATCTGCTTCAGAATTATCTAAACTTGAAGAGATGGTTCATGGGGTTATTCCATGTGCTTTAATCAACGAAAATGATTTTGTTGAAATGAATGGTGAAGCTGTTTTAAATCAAGC
Source organism: Bacillota bacterium (assembly GCA_030540195.1). Taxonomy (GTDB): domain Bacteria; phylum Bacillota_I; class Bacilli_A; order Erysipelotrichales; family Coprobacillaceae; genus Faecalibacillus. Next base: position 5,668 of record JAUNWT010000046.1, read on the forward strand.
ATTAGATTTAATCAAAAAATAAACATCCTAAGCGATGTTTTTTTTTGCTATAATATTTTTTAGGAGGATATAATTATGGCTGAAATTATGATTAAAGCTACAGGCTTTGTCTTTGTTATAATCATTGCTTTTGTATTAAAACAAGTGCATGTTTTAGAAAAAAGAGATGGCCTCACTATTGCAACAATTATCATGAATGTTACTTTGCCCTGTGCTTTACTAACAAATGCTAGTGGAATTAGTATTGATCAATCCATGCTTCTTTTACTACTTATTGGATTAACTTCAAATATTATCATGCTTTTTATCTCTTACATACTTTCAAGAAAAGAGGACAATGTATTAAAAGGGTATTACATGATCAACTGTTCTGGATATAATATTGGTAACTTCGTTATGCCATTTGTACAAAGTTTCTTTCCAGGAATGGGAGTAGCTTATTTATGTATGTTTGATGTAGGAAACTCAATAATGTGTTTAGGAGGAAGTTATGCTTTTGCTGGAAGTGTAGCAAGCAGTAATCAAAAATTAACGCCTAAGACAGTCATTAAAAAATTATTTTCATCAATTCCTTTTGATGTTTATCTTTTAATTTTTGTTTTGGCACTCTTTAAAATTTCTATTCCTCAACCAATTTTATCGGTTGCTTCTTTTATTGGGGCAGGAAATGGCTTTCTAGCAATGTTTATGATTGGATTATTATTAGAAATTAAAATAAATCCTGCTGAAATGAAGATTGTTTTAAAAACACTATTTATTCGTGTCTTTTTTGGGGCAATCTTAATGTGTATCGTTTATTTTTTTATTCCAATTCCATTACTTGCTAAAAAAATCGTTGTTCTTGCGATGGCAGCACCTATTACCACTGTTTCAGCTGTTTTTTCTAAAAATATTGGTTATCATCGTGATGCGCCTGCGATTTCTAGTTCATTATCAATTATTATAAGTATTGCAGTTCTTGTTATTTTGATTATTTTATTTGCTTAGGTGATTTTATGGAATATGAATTAAAAGTATTGAAAATTAATGCCAATAAAATTAAACAACTCAATGAATTATCTTTATATACTGTAAAGGATTTAATTTTACATTATCCTTATCGTTATGAAGAAATGTTAGAAACACCGCTTCATGATGAAACAAAGGTAATTATTGAAGGACAATTGATCGATGAACCGAAAGTCTTCTTTAAAGGAAGATTTTCAAGACTTACATTCCATGTGGATTATCATGGGGAGTCTTTAACGATTACCTTATTTAACCGTCATTTCTTAAAAAAGAATATGCATGTTGGCATGAAACTAACAATCGTTGGAAAATATAATGAAGCAAGAAAAGCAATTACCGCAAGTGAAGTTAAATTAAAAGGGTTAGAAGAAATCAGTGGAATTACGCCAGTATATTCTTTAAAAGAAGGTTTGACACAAAAAAGCTTTCAAGGTTATGTAAATAAAGCACTTTCTTTTTATAAAGGACATATTGGAAATTCTATTCCAGATTATTTATGTCAAAAATATCATTTAATTGATCGTCAAGAAGCGCTTTTTAAAGTTCATCAGCCACAAAATAGAAGTGATGTTATTAGTGCTTTAAGATATTTAAAGTATGAAGAATTTTTTAAGTTTCAAATGACGATGCAATATATTAAACAAAATAGAACACAAAATATTGGTATTTCAAAATTAATAGATAAAGAACAAGTTAATAAATTTATTCAAAAATTGCCTTTCCAATTAACAGAAGATCAACAAAAAGTTGTAGAAGATATTTTAATTGATTTATCGAGTCAGAAACTGATGTATCGTTTTGTTCAAGGAGATGTAGGAAGTGGGAAGACTGTTGTTGCGGCGATTAGTCTCTATGCAAATTATTTAGCAGGATATCAAGGAGCAATGATGGCACCAACTGAAATTCTTGCTTTACAACATTATCAGTCTTTAAAAAAATTGTTTAAGAAAACGAAAGTCAATATCGCTTTACTTACAGGACATTTAAGTTTAAAAGAAAAAAATGAAATTTATCAACAATTAGAAGCAGGACAAATTGATATTATCGTGGGAACCCATGCTCTCTTTCAAGATAAAGTCCAATACAATCAACTTGGTTTAGTTATTACTGATGAACAACATCGTTTTGGTGTTGAACAAAGAAAAGCTCTTAAAAATAAAGGAAATAAAGTGGATTTTCTGGTAATGACAGCTACCCCAATTCCACGTACGCTTGCGATTTCTCTTTATGGGGATATGGATGTCTCAACCATTAAAACAATGCCTAACGGACGAAAGAAAGTCATTACACGCTTTGTTAAAGGAATCTCCATGAAACCAATTTTAAAAGATTTAAAAGATTATCTGGCAAGTGGGGGACAATGTTATGTAGTGTGTCCTTTAGTAAGTGAAAGTGAAGCGATTGAAGGTAGAAATGCCAGTGATATTTCAAAAGCGATGGCAAACTATTTTAAGGGTCAATATGAAGTAGGTCTTGTTCATGGACAAATGAGTGATGAAGAAAAAAATCAAGTGATGAATGCTTTTAAAGAAAATAAAATACAGATACTTGTATCCACAACTGTTATAGAAGTAGGAGTCGATGTCAGCAATGCCAATATGATGGTCATTTATAACGCTGAAAGATTTGGACTTTCTCAACTCCATCAATTACGTGGACGTGTGGGTAGATCAAAAGAACAAGGATACTGTTATCTCCTTTCTCAAGCGAGTAATCCGGAACAAAAAGAAAGATTAGAATTTTTAGAAAATCATCATGATGGCTTTGAAGTGTCTGAATATGATTTGAAAATAAGAGGCCCTGGAGATTTATTAGGACAAAAACAAAGTGGAGTGCCAACCTTCATGATTGGTGATATTTTTAAAGATTATCATATTTTAGAAATTACACGAAAAGATGCTTATGAAGCTTTAAATCAACATCAAGATGATGAAAAAATACAAAAGATGTTAGTAGAAATAAAAAACAATTTAACAAAGAATAATGCATATATTGATTAATGTGTTATAATCTTGAAGAGGTGAGAACATGAAATTAGCCATAGATGCAATGAGTGGAGATTTAGGAAGCTCTATTGTTGTAGAAGCTTGTCAATCATTTTTAGAAAAAAATAAAACAGATGAGCTCTATGTTGTAGGAAAAATAGAAGAATTAGAAGCGTTGAAAAAGTATCAACAAGTCACATTGATTGATGCTAGAGAAACATTTGAAATGACAGAAAACATCCTTGCCATTCGTCGAAAAAAAGAATCAAGTTTAGTTAAAGCAATGATGCTTGCAAGAAATAATGAAGTTGATGGTGTTTTGTCTTGTGGAAACACAGGGGCTTATTATGCTTGTGCAATGCTCTTTTTAAAACGTATTAAAGGAATTGATAAATCATGTTTAATGGCAACCATTCCTACTTTAAACGATAAAGGGGTTTGTATGCTAGATGTAGGTGCTAATGCTGAAAACACAGCGGAACAGCTTGTACAATTTGCGATTATGGGAAATGTCTACGCTAAAAATGTTAGACATATTCAAAAACCCAAAGTTGCGTTATTAAATATTGGTAGTGAAGATCATAAAGGTGATGAAATTCATAAAGAAACGTATCAATCTTTAAAAGAATTAGAACAAATTGATTTTGTAGGAAATATTGAAGGAAAAGAAATCTTAAAAGGTGATGTTGATGTTATTGTAACAGATGGTTTTACCGGAAATGTTACATTAAAAACCATTGAAGGTGTCGCTTTATCAATGATGTCCGCTTTAAAAGAAGGTTTCATGTCTTCAACACGTACAAAATTAGGTGCGGTTATGTCCAAACCAGTTTTAAAAAATTTAAAAAATAAATTTGATCCAGCAGGTGTTGGTGGTGCCTTGATGATGGGGTTTGTAAAACCGGTTGTTAAAGCACATGGGGCAAGTGATGCCAAAGCATTTGAAAGTGCCATGAATTTAGCTTTTAATATGATTGAAACAAATGTTGTAGATAAAATGAAAGTAGGGTTAGACGAAAGTGGAATTAGGTAAATTTTTACAAAAATTAGAAATCCCTTATAATAATATTTTAATTTATAAAGAAGCTTTTACACATCCTTCTTATACAAATGAAAATAAGGGTAAAAATTATGAAAGATTAGAATTCTTAGGAGATTCAGTTTTACAATACTATGTCTCTAAATTTATATATGAAAAATATCCAGAAAAGCCAGAAGGAGAATTAACACTTTTACGTTCTAAACTTGTAAGAGAAGAATCACTTGCAAGATTTTCACGTGAACTAGGATTAGGACCTCAAATCTTTTTAGGAGCTGGAGAAGAACATAATGGTGGTCGTGATCGTAATAGTGTTTTAGCGGATATCTTTGAAGCGTTTATTGGTGCTATTAGTGAAGATTGTGGCATTAAATATGTTTTAAAAATTTTAGATATGACAATTTATAAACATGTCGAAGATGTCAATTATGATGATATCACTGATTTTAAAACAAAATTACAAGAACTCATCCAAGCAGATCAAAGAAAAACAGTCACATATTCACTTCTTTCAACAACGGGTCCAGCCAATGCACCTGAATTTGAAGTAGCTGTAATGATGGATGATATGACTTTAGGAACTGGAAAAGGTTCAAGTAAAAAAAGAGCAGAACAAAAAGCTGCCAAAGATGCTTTAAAAAAACTTGCAAAGTAGATAACGTTTGTTATCTCTTTTTTTTGCCCAGAAACTTTTTATCTAAAGGCATAGAGTAAATTGAAGGAGGTTAAATATGTTTGAAGATGATTATGAAAGAGTGATTCATCCCCGCAGAGTAGGTGATATTTATTTATATACAGTAAGACCAGGAGATAATATCTATCGTATAGCCCGTAATTTTAATACAAAGATTGAATGGATTGCTTGTATGAATAAGCTTAATCAACAAATGATGATCTATCCTGATCAACAACTCTATATTCCATTTATTCCACAAGGACCAATGCCTTTACCACAAACAAGAGATTCTTATGAATTATATTTTTAATGGACTAGATTTTTTTTAGAAAAAAGCTTATTATATTCATAAAATAACGTTAAAGGAGAATTTTATGAATAGACATGCAGGTAGTGAAAGAAATCTAACTCTTGTAATGGATTTATATGAATTAACAATGGCATATAATTATTTTAAACAAGGTAATAAAGATCAACTTGTTTATTTTGATATGTTTTATAGAAAAAATCCAGATAATGGTGGGTTTGCTGTTTTTGCAGGCTTACAACAATTAATTGAATGTATTGAAAATTTACATTTTAGTGAAGGAGATATTCAATATCTCCGTTCACTTCAAAAATTTGATGAAGACTTTTTAGATTATTTATCTGATTTTAAATTTACAGGTTCAATTTATGCAATTAAAGAAGGAACACCGGTATTTCCTAATGAACCACTGATTACAGTGAAAGCAAAATTTATTGAAGCACAAATCATTGAAACAATGTTACTTGTTACTGTCAATCATCAATCATTGATTGCGACAAAAGCACATCGTGTGGTACAAGAAGCCAAAGGAAGACCTGTTATGGAATTTGGTGCAAGACGTGCACAAGGTTATGATAGTGCGACTTATGGAGCACGTGCAGCTTATATTGGTGGGGTTGCCGGAACAGCGACTGTTTCTGCAGGAGAAATGTTTGATATTCCAGTTGTAGGAACAATGGCGCATTCATTTGTACAATCTTTTGATAATGAATATGAAGCCTTTAAAGCCTATGCTCTTACTTATCCTGATGATTGCGTCTTATTAGTGGATACGTATGATACTTTAAAAAGTGGGGTTCCTAATGCGATTGAAATTGCTAAAGAAGTTTTAGAACCAATGGGTAAAAAACTTAAAGGAATCCGTTTAGATAGTGGAGATATCTCTTATTTATCAAAACGTGCAAGAGCAATGCTTGATGTGGCAGGATTAACTTATGTAAGTATTTCTGCATCTAACTCATTAGATGAATATTTAATTCGTTCTTTATTAAATCAAGGAGCTCAACTTGATTCCTTTGGTGTTGGTGAAAACTTAATTGTTTCTAAATCATCACCTGTTTTTGGTGGAGTTTATAAATTAGTGGCGATTGAAAAAGATGGACAAATTATTCCAAAAATCAAAATTTCAGAAAACACAGAAAAAATTACCAATCCAGGATATAAACGTGTTTACCGTCTTTTTGAAAATGAAACAGGAAAAGCAATGGCAGATTTAATTGCTTTTCATGATGAAGTCATTGATTCAACAAAGGATTTAACAATTTACCATCAATCAGATGTATGGAAATTTAAAACAATTGAAGCGAATACGTATACAGTTGAAGAACTTCAAGTACCTATTTTTGAAGATGGAAAATTTGTTTATGAAAAATTATCTGTCAAAGAAATTAGAGATTATTCAATGAAAGAAAAAGAACGTTTATGGGATGAAATCTTTAGATTAGAATTCCCACATAATTATTACGTAGATCTATCAAAAAAATTATTAGATTATAAAATAAAAATGTTGGAAGAAAAGAGAAAATAAGATGGCAAGATTTGATAGAAAAGTTGAAAGAACAAAAAAGGAATATCAATTTACTCAAAAAGAAAAAGTGATTGAAACCAATAAAGATCTCTTTAAAAAGAATTTTAATTTAAAATGGGTTCATATAGATTTTAAAACAATTCTTGTTTTTATCATTGATTTTCTACTTGTGACTTTATTAATTATTCCGTTTTTAATACAGTATATTGATGCAACAATTGCTTTTGTTGTTGGACATGGGGTTATTACAAGTTTATTAATTGTTCTTACAGGATGTTTAATCAATAAAGAAAAACCAAAAATGATGGCATTATTTGCAAGATTTCTATTTATGTTTATTCTATTAGGAGCTTCATCAGGTATTTCAATGATGATTACGTCATGGTTGAATTAATTATTTTATCGGCGTTAGGTGTCATTACCTTTTTTTCAGGATTGATATCTCTTGGAAATCAAGAAGCTTTTATGGGTGTTTTAACATTTTTGGTTTTATTAATAAGTTATGTTTTGATTATACTTGTTTATAGAAAGAAAAAGAAATTGAAAACAGTCAAGGAAGTGATCTATACAGGTTATGAAAAATATTTTTATATCATTTCTTGTGGAGTATTGTTTGTAGCGTGTTTGTTGATTTATTTAGAAATGGTAGAAATTGTTTCAATGACATCACCAATCCTAATGATTTCATGGCTGGTGCCACTTATTACTTATTTAATGTATGAGTCAGTACTTATTTTTAACAAACAAGAGATGATTTTAAATGGTGAAGCCATTTCTTATCGAAGTGTTCGTGATGTTCAATTAATGAATCATCAAAAGAAATGTAAAATAGTAATTAAAGCGAAAGGAAAAGAATATCTATATAAAACAAATGAAAAAAATAGTCAAAAAGTTTTTGATTATTTAAATAAAGTTTGTCCACGTATAGATTCTAGGGGGAAAATATGATTATAACAGTAGTTGGTCTTGGTGTTGTTGGGGGAAGCTTTGTTAAAGCATTAAAAGGTCAAGGTCATGAAGTTTATGGTGTTGATGTTGATGAAGAAACACTTGCTAGAGCAAAAGCTGATGGATGTATTAAAGAAGGATTTGTGGATGGTCGAGAAATCATTAAACAATCTGATATGACAATTATTTGTCTCTATCCATCACTTGTTTTAAATTATATTAAAGAACATGAATTTAAAAAGGGAAGTATTATTACAGATGCCGTAGGGGTAAAAACACATTTTTTAAATGAAGCAATGGATTTATTAAAAGATAAAGATGTAGAATTTGTTTCTGGACATCCGATGGCAGGAAGAGAAAATAAAGGTTACCTTTATGCTAGTAAAGAAGTATTTCAAGGAGCAAACTATATTTTGATTCAACATGAGCAAAATAGTAAAAGTGCAATCGCGATGATGGAACAATTTGTTTCAAATTTAGGATTCCATTCTGTTAAAATCATGTCACCACAAGCACATGATGAAATTATTTCATTTACTTCACAACTTCCTCATGTTATTGCTGTTTCATTGATTGATAGTGATAATCAAAAATATGATACAGGAAAATACATAGGGGATTCTTATCGTGATTTAACACGTATTGCGAATATTAATGAAGATTTATGGACAGAATTATTCTTTACTAATAAAGATAATTTATTAAAGAGTATTCAAGGCTTTGAAGATCAATTAGATATTTTAAAGAAAGCAATCAAGGAAGAAGATAGCCAAACTTTAAAGGCAATGTTTATTGAATCTTCAAAAAGAAGAAGAAATTTGGAAAAATAATGAAATAACAGTTAATTTTATAATAAATTAACTGTTATTATTAATAAAGGAGTAAAAAAATGAATCAAACAAAGCGAATAGAATGGCTTGATTGTGCCAAAGGAATAGCAATCATGCTGGTTGTTTTAGGACATGCTGTAACGACAAGCATCCGTACAGATTCTTTAATTGCCCAAAATATTTATAACTGGGTCTATTACATACATATGCCATTATTTATGACGTTATCAGGAATAAGTTATCAACTTGCTCAAAGTCATTATCAAAATGAAACAGTAGGAAACTTTGTTAAAAAGAAGGCAAAAAGGCTTTTAGTACCTTACGTTGTTTATGTAAGTGTTGTTTATATTATCTTTAGTGTTGCCAACATGTTGCCTAAAATTGGATATATGATGCAAAATGCAGGATACGGTCTTCTATCATTTAAACAATTCTTTTTGGGAATGCTATTAGGAGATAACTTTTATTGCATTCATATGTGGTATATCTATGTTTTATTTATATTATCGGTTCTAACATTTCTTTTGAAAAAGTATCTTCCTAGATTTGCGGATGTTATTTTATTTGTTTTTGTTGTTACCGTTTATATTATTCAATGTCAAACAGGACTTCCTCAAGTAAAATCTTTTTCCAATATGTTTTGCTTTGCTATTTGGTATTTTTTAGGTTTAAAATTACCTATTTCTAAATTAAATAAATGTATAGGGTATGGTAGTTTCCTAATAGGAATAACAGTTTATTTATTAACTTATTTTAACGTATTTTCTTATGCAAGTCTTCCAGGATGGTTTGTTATTGATTTTATTGTTAAAGGATGTATTATTTTAGGTATTATTTTCCTTATTTCTATGTTTTGTACATATAAAAATAAATTTCTACAGTATTTAGGAAATCATTCCATGGAAATCTATTTATTTCATCAACCATTTTGGGGCTCTTGTTTTGGAAGTGTTTTTTATGGAGTGCTTCATTTACCACTAGGATTTGTTGTTATTGCCTCATTTGTTTTATCAATCAGTGTTTCATTGATTATTGGTTATTTTTTACGTAAAACAAAATTAAAAGTATTATTTGGATTAAAATAGCGAAAGCTATTTTTTTCTTATGTTTAAAATATTAAACTTTTTGTTTAAAATATATTGAATTATAGATATTTATAAGTATAATAATCTTGTTTAATAAATAAAACAAAAAGTTTTTTTAAATAAACAGGAGGACTTATGGATATTGGAGCAAAGATTAAAAGGATTCGTTTGTCTAACCAGCTGACCTTGGAAGAACTTGCTAATAGAAGTGAGCTGACAAAAGGATTTCTTTCACAGTTAGAAAGAGATTTGACATCACCGAGTGTTGCCACTTTAGAAAATATATTAGAGGCTTTAGGAACGAATCTTAAAGATTTTTTTTCGGAAGATGAAGATGAACAAATCGTTTTTAGTAAAGAAGATTTTTTTGAAAATATACAGGATGATTATAAGATTTCATATATTATTCCTAATGCTCAAAAAAATGAAATGGAGCCAATTTTAATTGAATTAAAAAAAGGAAAGCAATCCATGGAAATTGATCCTCATGATGGAGAAGAATTCGGATATGTGGTTCAAGGAAAAGTAACGCTTATTCATGGAGAAGATGAATATGAAGTCAAAAAAGGAGAGACCTTTTATTTAAAAGGAAATTTACCACATTATTTAATGAATAAAAATGATACTCTTGCAAAGGTTGTTTGGGTATCGACACCACCAATATTTTAAAAGGGAGAAGAATTATGGAAGAAAAGGTGCTCATTAAGTTTAGAAATATTGTCAAAGAATTTGACGGAACAATTGTATTAAAAGGAATTAATTTAGATATTTATGAAAATGAGTTTGTCACACTTCTTGGACCAAGTGGGTGTGGGAAAACTACACTTCTTCGTATTTTAGGAGGCTTTTTAGAAGCTGATGAAGGAGCGGTTATTTTTGATAATGAAGATATCAAAGAATTACCACCATATAAAAGAGAACTTAATACAGTTTTCCAAAAATATGCTTTATTTCCACATATGAACGTTTATGACAACATTGCATTTGGTTTAAAAATTAAAAAAATGTCAAAAGATGTTATCGATCAAAAAGTATTAAGAATGTTAAAACTTATTGGTTTAGAAGGTTTTGAAAACAAAAACGTAACAACATTATCTGGTGGACAACAACAACGTATTGCTATTGCTAGAGCGCTTGTTAATGAACCAAAAGTTCTTTTACTAGATGAACCATTAGGTGCTTTGGATTTGAAATTAAGAAAAGAAATGCAATATGAATTAAAAAGAATTCAACAAGAAGTGGGAATTACTTTTATTTATGTAACCCATGACCAAGAAGAAGCTTTAACCATGTCAGATAAAATCGTTATTATGAAAAGCGGGGAAATTCAACAAGTAGGAACACCTCAAGAAATTTATAATGAACCTGTTAATAAATACGTCGCAAACTTCATTGGTGAAAGTAATGTGATTTCAGGAACAATGGTAGAGGATTACAAAGTAAAATTTGATGATCAAATTTTTGATTGTGTCGATTTTGGTTTTAAACCAAATGAAAAAGTGGATATTGTTATTCGTCCAGAAGATATTGATATTGTTCCTTTAGAGCAAGGAAAAATTACAGGTGAAGTTCTAAGTGTTTTATTTAAAGGTGTTTGGAATGAAGCTATGGTGGAAACTGTTCCAGGAACAACTGTTAAAGTTAATATGAATGTCATTAAAAATCATGATGTAGAAAGTGAATACAGTGATGAAAGAATTTCTGCTAATGATTTCTATGTAGATATTGAAGAAGTTGCTTCTTTAGATGACAATGATATTATTGCCAGAGCAGATGCACAAGCATGGAAAGAAAGCGATGATTCTTATACATCTATTAGTAAAATTGAACACAATTTAGAAGAAAAACTAGGTGAATATACTGTTACTTTTCAAACATCATCAGGGTTATCTATTTCAAGAAAAATTATTGTTGTAGATCAAAAATTCGTTAAAAATGAAAAAGCAAATGAAGCGGTTAGTGCCTTTAACTTCTTTAAAACCGTTGATGAAATTAAAGAATCTGTAGCTTTAGATACAGATTTAAAAACATGGGCCAATGCGATTGGTTGGAAATTATCTAATGAAGATGAAGCGGTAGATATTTATGTGGATTATGATTTTGATCCTGAAAATATTCAAGAAGGTATTTACCAAGTTACTTTCTCTACAGAAGGTAGAGAGTTAAAGGTACATACAACAGATTATGTAGAAGAAGGTCAAGAGGTCGGATTGACTTTCGAAGTAGAAGATATTCATGTTATGGAAAAGATGGGATTCTAGATGAAAAAGTTTTCACAATTAGCGCTCCCTTATATTATCTGGAGTGTTATTATTTTACTTCTTCCTGTTTTGTTAATTGCTTTTTATGCAATTACTGACAGTGGAAATGCAATTGTCAATTTTAACTTTACACTACAAAATTTTGTAAAGTTCTTTACCGACCCTGATTTCTTACTTATTTTATGGAGATCACTTTCAATTGCTTTAAAAACAACAATTATTTGTATTTTACTTGGTTATCCAACAGCTTATTTTATTTCACGTTGTAAAGATCGTACAAGAAATATTTTAATTCTTTTAATTACTTTACCAATGTGGATCAATATGTTAGTACGTACGTACGCATGGATTGGGCTTTTATCAGATGGTGGTATTTTACAATCTTTATTGAATTTATTAGGTTTTAAATCAACACAACTTCTTTATACAGAAGGGGCTGTTTTACTTGGAATGGTTTATAACTTTATTCCATTTATGATTTTACAAATTAATACCTCTTTATCTAAAATGGATAAATCTTTATTAGAAGCAAGTTCTGATTTAGGCGCAAATCGTTTTCAAACATTTTGGAAAGTTACTTTCCCACTTTCAATACCAGGAGTCATTAGTGGGATTGCTCTTGTCTTTTTACCAGCAGTAAGTTCTTTCTTTATTCCAAAATTATTAGGAGGAGGACAATATTTCTTAATAGGAAATGTGATTGAAAATCAATTTATTACTGTCGGTGAATGGAACTTTGGTTCAGCTATTTCAGTCATTATGGCAATTGTGATGATGGTGATTATGTATTTAGTAAGATATGTTGAAAAACGTAATTCAGGAAATAGAAAGGAGAAAAAAGCATGAAAAAACAAAAACATTCTTTTTTAAAAGTTTTAATGATCTTAATGCTCTTATTTTTCTATTTACCTATTGGGTTTATGATTGTCTTTTCATTTAACTCAAGTAAATCATTAACACATTTTACTGGTTTTTCCATGCAATGGTATTCTAAAATGTTGGCAGATTCATCCATGATGGAATCTTTATATGTCACTATTTTAGTCGCAATTATCGCTACTGTTGTTTCTACAATTGTAGGAACAATCAGTGCGATTGGACTTTCTAAATCTAAAAAAGTTGTTCATGATTTAATTATGCAAATCAACGATTTTCCTTTAATGAATCCAGAAATCGTTACTGCAATAGGTTTAATGTTATTCTTTATTACTTTTAATATTGAAAAAGGTTTTGCTACATTGTTAATTGCACATATTGCCTTTTGTATTCCATATGTTATCTTGTCTGTTATGCCTAAGATTCGTTCATTGGATCCAAATTTAGCGGATGCCGCAATGGATTTAGGATGTACCCCTTGGATGGCTCTTACAAAAGTTATTGTGCCTCAAATTATGCCAGGAATTGTATCAGGGGCGTTAATTGCTTTTACGATGTCTTTTGATGATTTTATTATTTCTTATTTCGTTACAGGAAAAGGAATCAAAAACTTAAGTATTATGGTTTATACAATGTCAAAACGTGTCAACCCAAGTATTAATGCGATTTCGACATTAGTGGTTGTGTTTATTACAATTGTTTTAATTATTGTAAATGTTGCGCCAATGATTAAAGAAAAAAGAAAAACACAAACAACAGAAATGCAAGAAAAAAAGAAAGCACCAAGAATTATTGCCGCAGTGGTAGCCGCATGTGTTTTCATGGGACTTGTCTTTGTTCAAAAAACAGGAATCTCTTCAAAAAAATATGCAGGACAAACATTACATGTATATAATGCAGGAGAATATACAGGGGAAAACTTGATTTCTAATTTTGAAAAACAAACAGGATGTAAAGTTGTAATGGATCTTTTTGATTCAAATGAACAAATGTATATTAAAGTAGCTAATGGAGAATCTTATGATATTTTAATTCCAAGTGATTATATGATTGAAAGATTAAAACAAGAAAAATTGATTCAACCCTTAGATCAAGATAAAATTACATGTATGGATGATATTAATGATTCAGTCAAAAATCTTTCTTATGATCCAAATAATGAATATTCAGTTCCTTATTTCTGGGGAAGTGTAGGAATTGTTTATGATAAGACAAAAGTCAGTGAAAAAGATTTAAAAGAAGAAGGATTTAACATTTTCTTAAATCAAAAATATAAAGGGGATATCTATCTCTATGATTCAGAACGAGATTCCTTTATGATGGCTTTAAAAGCTTTAGGTTATTCAATGAACACAGATAATGAAAAAGAGCTTACAGACGCTTATAATTGGCTTCTACAAAGTGTTCAAACAATGTCACCAGAAATTGTCACAGATGAAATTATTGACAACATGGCACAAGCCAGAAAAGCTTTAGGACTTGTTTATTCAGGGGATGCAACCTATATCATGTCTGAAAATGAAAATATTGGTTTCTATATGCCTGAACAGGGGACAAATATTTGGTGTGATGCCATGGTCATTCCTCAAAGTGCTAAAAACATTGATTTAGCTCATGAGTTTATTAATTATGTTTCAAGTTATGAAGCAGCCTATGATAATTCTTCTTATGTCGGATATACTTCGCCAAATACAGAAGTTATGAATGATTTGAAGAATAATGACTTTAAAGGAATCAATGCTTATGACCCAATTAGAAAAAATAATAAAGACGAAGTCTTTAATTATAATTCTGAAACAAGAAAAATAATGGCAAATTATTGGGCTAAAGTAAAAATTGCAGCCTCTAATGCCAATAGAAATTAAAGATTCTATGAAAAAATTCATAGAATCTTTTCTTAAAAATGATTGATAAAATCAAAGAAAATAAAAAATAATATAAATTTCATAAATTAAAATTGTAAAAAACTATTGCAAAATAAATAAAATTAACATATAATAAATGAGCGACGTGATAAGAGACGTCAAACAAAATACGGTTCCTTGGCCAAGTTGGTAAGGCAACAGACTGCAACTCTGTCATCATCGGTTC
>JAUNWT010000047.1 GCA_030540195.1 Bacillota bacterium
CATTCTTCAATGGACGTTTAGTCCAAAAAAAAGAAGTCCATTTCGGACCTCTTTAAATTATTTATAAAATTCTATTTAATAACTCTTACATTAATAATTCCTTCAGCTGCTTCGATACGTTCAATGATATCTTGACGTACATCATCATTTGTATCGATAAGTGTATAAGCATAATCTCCACGAGAACGGTTAACCATATTTTCTATATTTAAGTTGTGATCTGCGAATAATTTAGAAATACGTGCCAAAATATTTGGCATATTTTTATTTGTAATACATAGTCTTACTTTTGATTCTCTTGGTTGATTAACAGCTGGGAAGTTCACTGAATTTTTTATATTTCCATTTTCTAAGAAATCTTTTAATTCTTGAACCGCCATTCTTGCACAGTTATCTTCACTTTCAGGAGTAGATGCTCCTAAATGTGGCAATACAATAATATTATCTTTTCCAATAAATTCTTGAGCAGCAAAATCTGTAATATATTTACTTAATTTTCCTGATTCAACTGCTTCTAATAGATCTTCGTTTACAACTAAGTCCCCTCTTGCAAAGTTTAATAAACGTGCTCCATCTTTCATTAAGGCAAATTTTTCTTTATTTAACATACCCTTTGTATCTTTTGTACTTGGTACATGGACCGTAATATAATCACATGTTTTAAAGATTTCATCCATATCTTTTGCTTTACGTACATGTTTTGATAAAGACCATGCTGAATTAACAGACATGAATGGATCATATCCATAAACTTCCATACCAAGTTTATTGGCAGCATTGGCAACCAAAACTCCAATAGCACCTAAACCGATGACCCCTAATCTTTTTCCTTCGATTTCAGGACCCACAAAGTTTGATTTTCCTTTTTCTGCTGTTTTTCCAATATTTTCATCATCCTTTAAAGTATTGACCCATTCAATACTTTCTACAATCTTACGGCTTGATAAAAATAAAGCACATAAGACAAGTTCTTTTACTGCATTCGCATTTGCGCCTGGTGTATTAAAAACAACAATTCCTTTTTCTGAACATTTTTCAATAGGAATATTATTGACCCCCGCACCAGCTCTCGCAATTGCTTTTACGTTGTTTGAAAAATCATATTCATGTAAAGATGCACTTCTAAGTAAAATCGCATCTTCATTTTCTAACGTTTCCCCATATTCATAATCTTCATTGAAATAATCTAATCCTTCTGAAGATATTTTATTCATTAATTTTACTTTATACATAGTTGTCCCCTTACTGATTGTTTTTTTCGAATTCTTTCATAAATGCAACAAGTTTTTCAACACCTTCATAAGGCATTGCATTATAAATAGAAGCACGAATTCCCCCTACAGAACGATGACCTTTTAAATTTGTCATGCCTGCTTCGATACTTTCTTTTACAAACTTCGCATCTAAATCTTTATTTGGTGTCGTAAAAGTCACATTCATAAGTGATCTATTTTCTTTATCACTATGTGCTTTATAGAAAGTCGATTGATCTAAATAATCATAAACTAATTTAGCTTTCTTTTCATTTCTTTCTTTCATGACTTCTAAGCCACCTAAAGAATCAATCCATTCAAGAACAAGTCCTAAAACATAAATAGCATAAGCTGGTGGTGTGTTATACATTGAATCATTTTTAATCATCAATTTATAATCTAATAAAACAGGTGTTGTTTCAGCCACATCTTGAAGTAAATCTTCACGAATGATAGCTACTCCTAATCCAGCAATTCCCATATTCTTTTGAGCACCAGCATAGATCATTCCATACTTACTTACATCTACTGGTTTAGATAAAATATTTGATGACATATCTGCAATAATTGGTACGCCATTTGTTTCAGGAACATATTTCCATTCTGTTCCATAAATTGTGTTATTGGCACAGATGTGTAAATAAGATGCATCTTTTGATAAATCTAATTCATCTTGTGTTGGAATATGTTTAAAATCATTACTACTACCATCATAAACAATATGAATATCCCCATATTTTTTTGCTTCTGCAGCTGCTTTTTTACTAAAAGCACCTGTAATTGCATAATCAGCTTTCCCATTCTTTAAAAGATTTAAAGGAACCATTGAAAATTGTTGAGTTGCTCCCCCTTGAATGAAAACAATTTTATAATTGTCAGGAACATTCATCACTTTCTTTAATAATCCTTTTGTTTTTTCAAAGATATCTAAGTAGGAAGAGGATCTATGACTCATCTCCATTACAGACATACCACTGCCTTCATAATTCAACATTTGTTTTGCTGCTTTTTCAAGTACAGCAACAGGCAACATTGAAGGACCTGCTGAGAAATTGTAAACTCTTTTTTCGGTCATATATAAAACCTTCCTTTCTTATTTGTATTGCTAACATTATATTGTATACAATCTTTTTTGTCTAGTGAAATGTGATACATTTATACAATTTATAAATAGTTATTAATTTGATATTTTTTTATAAACAAAAAGACAGATTACTCTGCCTTCAATATATGCCCTATTAATAAAAACATACCTACTGTTAAACACAAGGTTGCAATCAACAAATAAGAACTTGTTTCAATCGAAGTAATAGGAATATTTAACATCTTAATATAAAACGTCTTAGATAATTCAATTAATAAAATCATTAAATAATCAACGAGACTCTTTACAATAAAAATAACTGTTAAAAACAAAGAAAAATTCTTTTTATCTAAAGCATAGATCTTTACAAGCAATAATAAAATAAGAACAATCAAAATCATCTTAAAAAACAAAGATTCGACCATCGAATAAATAAAAATAAACGCTTGAGAAAATGATTTCATTTTCTTTTTCATATTATGTGTTAGTTTTTTCCAAAACTGATTTTCTTTAATGCTTTTAGATATATCAGATACTTTTACATTTGTATCATGATTTTCTTTAATAATTGTATAACATGATTTAGAAAATTGATTAATTTTCTTTTGATCTAATTGAATCGTATTTTGATTGATATGACGAATCGTATAATCAAAGGCATAACAATTAAAATTATAGAGTTCTTTATTCTTTTTTAAATCTATTTGAAGTTGTTGTAATTGTTTAAATTGTATATTTTCATCTTGATCAATAACTAAATCAATAATTTGATTCACGGTTAAAGCATCAAGATAATTATCACCAAGTGTTTTAACACATATTGTTTGAAAAGTGCTAGAAATTGTAAGTAAACACATCAAAACAATGGTAAGTGAACATAATAGGATTGGTTTCTTTTTTTTCATTTTTTTCACCTATTTTTATTATACCTAATAATCAAAAAAAAGAAACTGTTCTTAAGGATGTAAGAAACAATTTCTTTGATGATGATTATAAATACCGATTGCTTCTAAATAAGAATAAATCGTAATACTTCCAACAAACGACATGCCTCTTTTCTTTAAATCTTTAGATATTTTATCAGAAAGTGGACTTGTTGTCGCAAGTTCTTCATTTTCTAAATAAATAATTTTATGATTTGTATAAGACCAAAGATACTGAGAAAAAGAGCCAAATTCTTTTTGAATTTCAATAAAGATTTGAGCATTTTTAATAGCTGCTTTGATTTTTCTTGAATTACGAATAATTTTTGAATTATTCATTAACGCATTTACTTTCTTTTCATCATAGTGAGCAATCTTAAAAACATCAAAGTCATCAAAAGCTTCTTTAAAAGCCTCTCTTTTATGCAAAATCGTAATCCATGAAAGTCCAGCTTGAAATGTTTCCAATAAAAACATTTCATAAAGTTTTTGATCATCATAAACAGGTTTTCCCCATTCATGATCATGATATTCTTGATAAAGAGGATCATCACTGACCCAAGAACATCTATCCATTTTTTACCTTTCTAAAATCCGTTAATTCAATTTCATTTTTTTCTAACCAATCTTTTAACCATTTAGAACATAGAAAATCACATTCCATTGCTCTAATAAGAGTAAATGATGAATGTTCTAAAATATATTGATCTAAATAACCTGGATGAAAGACCATAACCGATACATCATGATTTTTAATAAAATCTAAATTATTTTCTACATATTCCTTTGGATCATAAAGCATTTTTTCATTAAGTTTTGCCATGGCAATTCCATAAATATTATTTTCTTTTTCAAATTCTTGATCAAAAAGAATATTTTCATAAAAGAGTCCATATTTTTTAGCCACGTTTTTTAAAGCAGTAAAAAAGTTTTTAGAAATAACCGCATGACATTCAAAATAATCTGGATCTCTTCCCGTAATTTCTTTAAAGCGTAAGTATTGAGCTTCGATTTCTCTTTCCGCTTCTTCAACAACAACAGTATCTACTTGACGGCTTCTTATTTCTCTTGAGCTACAAAACTCACCATTTTCTTGTACTAAAGAAGGAATGAGTTTTGGATCTGTAAGAGGTCTTCCTGCACAAATGTTGGTATGTTGTCCTAAGGCAATATCAAAGTCCTTAAGCAGTTCGTACCCCGCACGTGCCTGTTCCATGTTTGTCATGATTCCAACACTAGTAATAACACCATCTTTAACCGCTTTATAAATTCCTAAATTGACGGCTTCGCTAAAACCTAAATCATCTGCTCTCATGATTAATTTCATATTTTTGTCTCCTTTTTTTATCTTTTAAATAATTTTTTGCTTGTACAAAAATTTTCATATTTTTATTTTTTACTTGATCAATATATTGAATTACATCTTTGTTTAAAACAATGCTACGTTCTTTATGATAAGGATTAATAATGATTCCATCTATTTTCTCTTGATTTAAAAACATTCTAGAATAGTCATCAAAACTATAGACAGAGCTTTTTTTATTTTGACATTTTTGATCTTTTTCCATTTCTATAGGGCTTGTATAAATAGGATAATATTTTTTATTTCCTATTTGATAAATGGATAAATCTTGATAATCAAAAACCGATAAAAAATAAGATCGTGTAGCCAATTGTTCAAATAAGATATCTAAATATTCATAATGTTGATAATTGACTTTTTCTAAAAGAAAATGAAGATACGGATTAAAAACATCTTCTCTTGAATTAACTAAATGATTATTTTTATTTGTGAAAATATAGCCTTCATCAATTGTTTCTGATAGTTTTTGATCAACAAGGAGTGCATAAAAATTATTTTGTGGATCAACTTCTATCCATTGATTCACTTCTATTCTTTCTTCAAAGCCATAAGGACCTATTAAATACATATATTCTTGTTCTTGCACTTTTCCATCAACTGTTCCTAAAACAAAAAGTTCTCCTTGTTTATGAGGATAAATTTGTTCAACACAAAAAGAAAAGAACATCTCCTTTTCTTCTTGATTTTCAATTTTATGTTCTCTATGAAATAATTTCATCTTATCACCCATCTTTATCATATTCTTTTTATTTGTCTTTAAAATGAACTTAGATACGCTTTTAATACCTTCATATGTGCTGTTGATAAAGGTAATTGATTGATTTCTTCTAGCGTGTACATATTTTCTATTTCTTTATCTAAAACAAAATGATACACATGCATCCGCCATGTACGATGACTAAAAACATGTTTGATATCTTTAATATGTGCTTGAATTATTAATTCTTCTTGATATTCTTCTTGAAATGAGGAAACAAAACTATAAGGACTTTCTACGTCATATTGTACAAAACCATAGAGATTTTCTAAAAGACCTCCTGATGGATTTTGAATCAATAAATATTTATCTTGATATGTGATGATTCCTGTAATATAGCTTATTTCTTGTTTTTTGATCTTTTTTATATTAATTGGTAAAACATCCATTTGTTTCTTTTTAAAAGCTAAACATTCTTTTTGAATAGGACATTTTAAGCATAAGGGATGAACAGGTTTACAAATCGTAGCCCCTAAATCCATTAAACCTTGATTAAAAGCAGAAGCATCATGATTTAAAATCAGTTCTTGTACAATTTGATAGATTTTCTTTTGGACTTTTGTTTCCGCAATGTTTTCTTTAAGCAAATAATAACGGCTCATAATTCTTAAAACATTGCCATCAACAGCAGGTACTTGCTTTCCATAAGCAATAGAACTAATCGCTCCTGCTGTATATTCACCAATTCCTTTTAAAGCTAAAATATCATCATATTCATAAGGAAAAATACCTTGATACTTCTCTAAAATAATTTGTGCACTTTCATGTAAATGCTTTGCTCGACGATAATAGCCTAATCCTTCCCACATCTTATAAACTTCTTCTAAAGAAGCATTTGCTAAGGCTTTGATGGTTGGAAAAGCTTTTAAAAAACGATTATAGTAAGGTATAACCGTTTCTGTCATTGTTTGTTGAAGCATAATTTCACTGATCCATATATGATAAGGATCTTGATCTTTACGCCATGGAAAATCTCTTTTATTTTCTTGATACCATTTAATTAATTGTTTTTGCATAATGTAACCTCAAAAATGAGTATACCATTAAATCTTTATAAAAGCATTAAAAGTGTTCCAGCAATTAAACAAATAAAACCACATAAAGATTTCTTATTAAGTTTTTCATGGAAAACAAAATAAGAGAAAATAACTGTTACGACTAAACTCAATTTATCAATTGGGACAACGACACTTGCTGGTCCCATTTGTAATGCTTTGTAGTAACAAAGCCATGATGCCCCTGTAGCAAGACCTGATAAACAAATAAATAAAAGTTCATGTTTATCTAAATCTTTTAAAGTATGTTGTTTATGACAAGCAAAAACAACGACCCAAGCCATCACTAAAACAACCGCCGTACGAATAGCTGTTCCTAAATTGGAATCAATATTCTCCATTCCTACTTTACCAAGTAAAGATGTTAAAGAAGCAAAAATGGCAGAAAGCAAAGCATAAATAAGCCAACTACTTTTTTCATTTTTTACTTTTCCTTCTTTTTTATCAATCATTAAATAAGTACCAATAGCAATAATACAAACACAAAGTCCTTTTAATGGTGTAATTTCTTCTTTTAAAAAGATAAACGCTAAAATAATCGTTAAAATCGTACTCGATTTATCAATTGGTACAACTTTATTAATATCTCCAATTTGTAATGCCCTAAAATAACAAAGCCATGATGCTCCCGTTGAAAGTCCTGAAACAATCAAAAAGAACCATGTTCTCATTGAAATTGATGATAAAGATTGGTGACTTCCCGCAACCAATACCATTAACCATGAAAAAAATAACACGACAATTGTACGTAACGCTGTAGCCACGTGTGAATCTGTTTTTTTAATACCACATTTAGCTAAAATAGATGTAATTCCTGCAAAAAAAGCGGAACCAAATGCACATAATACCCACATATAATCATCTCCCTCAATGATTATAATACTTTTTGTAGATAATGCCTAAAAATAACAAAAATTTAACAAAAAAACACTCCACAACGGGAGTATTCTTTTACCAATTTATTTATTCTCTTTTTTGATTTGTATTTTCATCATCTTTAAATAGTAAAAAACAATAAAAGTTGCTGCAAGTACCCAAGCAATAGCATTTGAATAACAAACAGCTATAAATCCAAAGGCAGGAACGACCCATAGTCCTGTAATAGCTCGTGCAAACATTTCTAAAGTAGCCGCAAATAAAGAAATTTTAGCATAGCCCATGCCTTGTAAAGAAAAACGAACAGTATGAATAAGTCCTTGCGCCCAAAAGAAAAGTGCATTAATCATTAAATACTCTCTAGTAAGTCTTACAAGTTCTTTGGCCGACTTATCAATAAAAATATAAATAATTTGATTTTTAAAAACATAAATCAAAATACTACTTACAAAACAATACACCATTGCCATGATAACACCTGTACGCACTCCTTGTTTTACACGTTCTATTTTTTTAGCGCCTATATTTTGTCCACAATAAACCGTTAAAGTTGTTCCTATAGCTGCCGTAACAGATTGAAGTATTTGCCAAATACGTTCACTTGCTGTAACACTTGCAACATAAACAGATCCTAATGCATTTACTGAACTTTGTAATAATAAACTTCCAATTCCACAAATTGACATTTGAAGTCCCATTGGAATACCATCTTTTAATAAATTCATCAAACAACTCTTTTCTATATATAGATCTTCTTTTGTTAAATGAACAAAATCATATTGTTTATACATTATTACAAGACAAGCAAAAGCTGAAATAGCTTCGCTTAAAACAGTTGCAAAAGCAGCTCCAAAAACACCTAAATGTAAAACAATGATAAACCCCAGATCTAAACATACATTTAAAAGTGAACATCCTATTAAAACATATAACGGTGTTTTTACATCTCCTAACGATCTCATAATTCCCGAAAAAGTATTATAAGCAAATTGAGTTGGTATTCCTAAAAAGATAACAAACATATATGTATATGCCATTGAAAAAATATCTTTTGGTGTATTTGTTAAAATAAGAATTTTATTTGTTAAACATAATGAAATAACAGTAATAACACCTGCAAAAAACAAATAAATCCAGATCATATTTCCTAAATATTTTCTTAGTTTTTGTTTATTTTCTGCTCCAAAGGTTTGTGCAATTGGTATTGAAAAACCACTTGCCATTCCGTTACAAAAACCTAAAATCAAGAAATTAACAGAATTTAAACACCCTGTTGCCGCAAGCGCCTTTTGTCCTAAGGTTTTAGAAACAATGATTGTATCTACTGTTGTGTATATTTGTTGAAAAAATAGTCCTAATAAAACAGGTATTGAAAAAAATAGAATTATTTTTATCGGTTGATCTTCTAAAATGTTATATTTATTTTTCATGATAGCCTCCCTTTCTAAAATCATTATAAAAAAATATATTTTTCAAACAATTGCCAATCTATAAAGGATGGGTATTATGCCACACATTTGAAAATATGGGTATTTTTTTATACAATAGATACGAGGTGATTTCATGGACTTACGTGTTTTAAAAACAAAACAAGCTATAAAAAATACTTTTAAAGAACTTTTATATGAAACAGATATTCGTAAAATCAATGTAACAACACTTTCTAAAAAAGCGATGATTAATCGAAAAACATTTTACTTGCACTATGAAACAATTGAAGATCTTATTAAAGAATTTATTGAAGATATTGCTGATGATTATATAAAAGAGACAGATAAGCTCCCTCAAGGAAGAAGTCACGAAGTAGCAAATCGCTTATTCTTTGAGTATTTTTCTAAACAAGATGATTATGTACAAAAAATACTTTGTTATCCACCTTATAATGAATTATGTAACATTCTATTTGATAAAGCCTATTATCATGCCCTTCATGAAAATCATCATTACTTAAAATTTTCAAAAGAAAAACAAAATATTCTTTTGACCTTTTACCGTTCAACAACTTTAGATATCTACCGTCAATGGATCAAAGACCAAAAGAAGATGTCACTCGATGAAGTCATTGAATTATCAAATCAACTTATTTGTTATGGCGTAAATGATATTTAAAATTAAAATATAATTCTTTACAAAACAAAAGTTCCACGCAAATGGAACTTTGTTTTCTTTTACCAACTCATTTCTAATATTTCTTCATGTTGCTCTTTTAATTGTTTTAAACCATGATAAGTTTTGACTATTTTATGATTTTTAATATAAAGCAAAGTTGTTGGTTGTATACTTTGCTTTTTAATCTTTATCTTTTTATCTTTCATTTCTACAAAATAAACATTATTTGCTGCCTTATTTAAAGAACTGATTCCATTATTAGAATCAATACTCTCTTTATTATCTACTGAATAAAAATAGACCCAATATTCTTGTTGATCTTCTTTTAAAACTTCACTTACTTGGATATGATTATACTTTTTATAAGGATCTTTATTATTAAAACTATAAAATCCTATAAAGATAAAAGCGACTAAAAAAATAACTACGATCATCAATTTTTGTTTTGTCTTTTTCATAATTTTTCTCCTTTTAAACATGTGCTAAATCCATTTTTGTCGTTATCGCAATAATATCTCGGTAATATTCTTCTTGTGTTTTATTTTTTCTTTCTAAACATTTAGATATCTTTCCATCTTCTAAATAAAGTAATCTATTCGAATAAGAAGTCACCAAACTATCATGTGTTACCATTACAATCGTTGTATGATTTTCTCTGTTTATTTTTTTAAATAATTCCATTAATTCTTTCGCATTTTCACAATCGAGATTTCCTGTTGGTTCATCTGCAAAAATGATTTGTGGTTGCATGATCAACGCTCTTGCAATAGCGGCTCTTTGTTGTTGACCCCCTGAACATTGAAGTGGATATTTATCAAGTATTTCTTCAATATTTAATTGTTTTGCTAATTGGTTTAATCGTTCTTGTTGTATTTTTTGATCAATATTATTAATTCTAAGAGAGAATAAAATATTATCTTTGATTCTTAATGATTCTATTAAATTGTAATTTTGAAAAATAAAACCTATTTCCTTTTTTCTTAAAAGTGCTCTTTCATTTTCAGACATTGTCATTAAATTATGAAGATTTATTTGTATTTTGCCATTTGTTGCCTCATCAATCGTTGATAAAACATTGATCAACGTCGTTTTTCCTGAACCAGAAGTTCCCATGATACAAATAAATTCACTTTCTTCTACTTCTAAATTCACATCTTTTAATGCTTTTTTAGGAAAAGCACTATAGGGATTATAAGTCTTCTTTAAATGTTCTACTTGTATTACTTTCATAATGTATTCCTCCTTTTACTTATGTAGACAACGATTTGTGAAATCAAATAAGGGATCATGTATTCCAAAATAAGATATAAAATGATAGAAAAACTGATTTGTATTTTTAAATAAAAGACACTTATAATACAAAACATATAAATCAAAGTAAAAAGCCAAAATAAACCATAAAAATAATTTGCTTGTTGTGTGGAAACCTGTATAACTTCTTTTCGGTTTAATCCTATTTTAAATAAATTAGAATAATGATTTTTCTTTTCATATAAATCAATAAAGAAACGATTCATCAAACTTGTGCTTAATAAAATATTAATTAATATAAATGCGATTTGTAGAATCATAAAAATAAAAGGTCTTTTAGTTGTTACAAGAATAAATGTAGGAAATAAAATAACCGATAACATAATATAAACAATCAATGATTTTGATTGTTGCATAAAAACAGAAACATCTCCTAAAGATACATATTTTTCTCCTGATAACTTCAAATCATCAAACATATCTAATATTGTATGAGGAATAAAATAATAAAACATGCCATAAGCTCCTATTGCCCCAATACAAGCTGCAATAGAAAATCCTGCATCAAGTTCATAAGAAGAATACATAGTAAGAATTCCTAACATGTATGCGATAATATAAACAGTATCTGGTATTTTTAAGATGCGTTTATCTTCTTTATAATGATTCATTGTGTGATTTGTAAGAAGTTCACAAATATTTGTAGAAAGTGCATATCTTGTTTCTAAAAATACAATAAATATAAAGAGGATTCCTACAATCATAAATAGAAATTCATAAAGTTCTTTATTGAGTAATATTAAAGGCATTTCTATTTTTAAATATGATTTTATAAAATAAAGAAATAATGGATTTAAAAACAAATAAACAAGATTTGAAATCAATAAAGAAATACTCATCACCACAACCATTTGAATCATCTTATAACCTATAATTTGTATTAAGTTATAACCTGATAATTTTAATAAGCCTATCTCTCTTGAAGTCATTAAACAATGATAATAACAACTATAACTTATAAGAGAAATACAAATAATTAGTAAAACAAAAGATAATAGAATAACAATAAAATTATCATTGAGTTTAACTACATCTTCTGGTAAAGCATAAAAAGCATCAAAAACAACTTTGTGACCTATTTTAATAATCTTTTTAAGATAAGGATTTGTAAAAAACTGTATAAATAATAAACAAACGACGAATGTTGCACTCAAAGAATAAATAAAACTCATCAATTTTTTCTTTTCGACAAACAACATACGCATTGCCATCTTGATCATAAATATCACCTTCCTTTGTTCTTTACAATTTCATCATAATCTTATTTTCATAAATGTTTAGAAAAGAGGCACCAACAACCAAGATGACGTCATCAACAACAAAACAAAGTTCCACGCAAATGGAACTTTGTTTTCTTTTATAACTCCATAGATATTTTAACGATTTTAGAAAAATAAGTATCAAATGAATCATCATTTTTCATTAAATGATCTTTTATTTTTCCATCTTCAATATAATACATTTGTGAAGAATAGGCCGCATCTAAAGGATCGTGAGTTACCATAATCACTGTGATCTTATCTTCTTGATTTACTTTTTCTAAGTATTGCATCAATTGTTTAGAACGAACACCATCAAGATTTCCTGTTGGTTCATCCGCGAAGATAATCTTTGGATGCATGACAAGTGTTCTAGCCACTGCTACTCTTTGGGTTTGTCCTCCAGAACATTCAAAGGGATATTTATCTAAAATATCACTAATTTCTAATTCACTAACAATACGATCAAAGTCATCTTGATCTATTTTTTTCTTAGCGAGTTTTAATGGTAATTGGATATTTTCTCTAATAGTAAGTGTATCTAATAAATTAAAGTTTTGAAAAATAAAACCAATATTTTCTTTTCTAAAATGTGCTTTTTCACTATCAGACATTTCAAATATATTTTTACCATAAATAAATAATTTTCCTTTTGTAAGATCATCGATTGTTGATAAAATATTCAACAATGTGGTTTTTCCTGAACCACTCTTTCCCATGATCGTAATAAATTCACCTTCTTTAATACTTAAAGAAATTTGATCTAAAGCTAATTTAGGATTTTGACTTAAAGGATTATAAATTTTTGTAAGCATTTCTGTTTTTATGATTTCTTCCATGATAATACACTTCTCCCTTCTTTATAATCTGTAATAAGATACATCACAGTCATTGGAATAATATAAGCCAAACAAATAAGTAATGATTTTAGTGGTAATACTTCTTTGATAATTAATGAAATAGATAATGTTAAAAGATAAATACTGATAGACATAAATAAAGTAAGATAGAATAAGAATATTTCTTTTTTACTATATTTTTTTATAGATTTTATATCATACCCCAATGTGAATAACTTTTTATAAGAATTCTTATTTTCTAATCTTCTTATATTAAGTCTTTGATAAATAATATAATTTAAAATAAGATTCGTAAAAACATACATCAAAACAAATTCAATAAAGAATCCAGATATATCAACATAAACATAAATCATAACTGGCATCATTAAGTTGATTAAAATACTTAATAGAATCAACATACTCATTTGATTAATAATAAAAATATAATTCTTTAAAACAACCATCATTTCACCAGAGATATTTTTTCTTTGGATCAGTGTTTGAATTATTCTAGGAAGTGTATATTTCACAATTCCATTGACTCCAAAAACACATAATGAAAGTGGAACAATTAAATCAATCTTTAAAGTTGATGTGACCATAACATAAAGACCATAGATAAATAAAAACAAATAAAGAAATTCTTTAAATAAACTCTTTGTCTTAATTTTATAAGAAATAACTTCATCACCTTTTACTAAATGTGTTGTTGGTGTTTGAATAATATATCTAAATTCAACAAAGATAATCACTAATATCGTTAAAAAGAAAAACGCTAATGTATCTGTATACCCTTTTCCAAAAAGTGCAGTACTTACATGTTCATGTAAATAAAATGAAATAAACTTAAATAATAAAGGTGTTACCATAATTCGTAATAAAGTAAATAATATAAATGAAACAACTAAAATAATAACAAGTTGTATAACAAAAAATACCACGATTTCTTGATTGGTATAGCCAAATATTTTTAATAAACCTAAAATTCTTGAATGAACTTTATTATAGTAATTAGCAGAATAAACAATCAAATAAATACAAATAAGCATAAATACCAAAAGTACAGTTGATCTAAATAAATCCATAAAGAACGCTGTTAGATCATCCATATTTAAATTTGGATTAAGCGTTGTATTATAAAACATACTTAATATCAAGCTAAGTAATAACAATGATCCTGTAATAACTCCAATCATGCTTATATTTTTCTTCATCTCTTTAAAGAAATATTTAAAAGTAAAACCAATCATATATCTTTTCCCTTCTTTCTTTTCCTTACACCCTCAATGTAGACTATAGAGTGGGTTTATACTCAAGTATTTTTTGAATATTTGTGTAATTTTTTACTCTTTTAATTAAAATAAGGCACCAACAACACTTAATGGGGCACCAACAACAAAAGAAAAGAAAAAAGAATATGTTATAATACAAAACAGGAGGAAGTTATGAAAGTTACTGTTGGAAAAATAAAGAAAAGAAAAATTATTAAATATTGTATTGGATTATTAGCACCTTTATTTTTTTATCTATTCTTATTAATGAATATTGATTTAGGATATGATAACTATAAAGAATGCTTACTCTTTATCTTTATCACTACTTTATTTATAGTGATGATATTTGTTTTACCAAGTTTAATATTTTTGAACTCTATGTGGGAAGTAGATGAAAATTCTTTAAAGTATATTCATTTTGATCACAATTTAGATAAAACAAAATATCTTTATTCTTTTCTTTTTAGAAATAAATATCCTCGATATCAAATCAATTTAAGACTTTCACAAATTGATTTTGTACAAATCTCTTATTATCGTTATTCTTTTTATCCATCTAAATATTTAGTTGATGGTTCAGGATATAAGATTGTTTTTAAATTTAATATGTTGGATGGTTCACAATATATTATTGAAAACTTTGTAAGTCATGATAGAGAATCTTTTAAACAAGGAATTGAATTGATGAAAAAACGAAATGTGCGTTTTGTTGATTCTTATCATTTATTAGAAGCACTTTGTTCTAATAAAGATATCAATCAATATATTGCCCTCCTTGAAAAGGAGAAAAACCATGATTAGAATTTCTCTTATTTCAAAACATTACAAACAAATAGAACCACTTATTCATCAATTCTTTGATGATTTACAAGTAGAATACATTCTTACAAATTATACACATCAATCTATTCAAGATATTTATTTTGTAGAAATAGAAAAAAAGGATGATTTAAATATTTTAAATCACCTCAAGAAATTAGAAAGCACACTTATTTATATTATTGGACCCAAAGATTTTGATTTAGTAAGTATATGTCTACAAATGCAAACACATCTTTATTTTACTAATAGTGAATTAGAAAAACAGTTTATTCACTATCAAGATTTTATAAAAAAACAAATTCAAAAGAATTTTCAATATTATCTTTATCAAAGAAATGGGATCACTTCTAAAATCAGATTGTCCCAAATCTATTATGTTGAATCACTGAGACATCAAATTATTCTTCATTCTATTAATGGAGAAATGGTTGAAAGAAAAACATTGAGTCAATTTATTAAAGAAATACAATCTCACGATTTTATTCAAATTCATAAATCTTACGTTGTTAATAAACGATTTATTCAAGAAATAAAAAATCAAGAAGTTATCTTAAAGGAACAAACTCATCTTCCTATTGGAAGAAGTTATAAAGAAAGCTTAAAGGAACATTAATATTTGTTCCTTTTTAACTTTAAAATAAAAGTCCCTCACTTAATAGTGAAGGACAACTACTTACAACCCAATCATTTTTATTCCGCTTATTGGTAGCGGTATACTTACAACCCGACCATTTCTATTCCGCATATCGGTCAGCGGTATACTTTCATTACACTTGAATTTTATCAAGAAAAAACAATAGATTCAATAGTTTATTTTTTATAAGATTTATATAATGACTATAAAAATAATCAATATCTTCATCATAAACGATAAGTATATTTTTTTCTTTAATTCCTAATTTATATTGCCCAATTTCAATAACTGTATCAAAATATTTTGAGTGATTACTTTTATATTTCTTTAAAACATTTTGATACGTATCATATTTAACTTCATCACTACTCCATGAACCTTTTTCATCTGTTATCTTATTTATTTCTTCATCATTTGGCATTCTCTCTTCTCTTTCACGTTCAACCACCAATTCTTTAAAGATATTCTTTGAAATAAAAGTATTGGCACATTGATAATATCCTTCATAAGAATAAACCGGTTCATCTACTTCTTGATCGTATCCTATTTTTTGATTAAATGTTGTGATATCAACAAGAAGATTTGAATCTTTTACATCAATCTTTTTGTTTTTTGGTAAAGTCATTGTTACTTCTTGTTTATCTAACTTAGAAAAATCAATTTCTCCATAAAAATAATAGACTCCAACAAAGATAACTACTGCCACAATAGAGGCTATTTTTCTCTTTGAAGAATCCTTTATTAAAGGAATTTTGGTATTTACGATTTTCGCAAATAACATAATCATAATAAAATAACCTATTATTTCTAACAACATACTTAAACGATTCATCTTTAATACAAATAATATAATAATTGTAAAAATCGCAAAGATATCTATAAGAACACGAACAGCACCATCTAAATATTTAAATTTTTGATAAGAATAAGTTCTTTTCTTTAATGCCCTTCTTTTTACAAAGATAAGTAGTGCACAAAAAACACATAAGAAACTATATAAATAAAGCATCAATGAAATAAAGTAGGTGTCTATGTTTAAAAAGAATGAACCCCACGTATATCGATAAAGCCATGATAAAAACTTTGTCACACTAAAAAAGAAAATTGCTGATAAAAGACAAAAAATAATCATCCATGGTTTAAATAATTTTAATTTTGTTTCACATAAAATATCTTCATCACTCGACAAATCTTCTGCATTTAAATCAAGATTACGATAAATATGCATATCTTGCATACAACAAACATGTTCATATCCTAAATAACTCAATGTTTCTAAATATTCATCCGTTAACGGATTGTAATCAACTTGATATTTATAAATTTGTGGTGTTTTTTCAAACTTAAAAAATGTATTAATAGAAACCAGATTCCATCCCTTTTTTGACATTTTCTCTAAATAAGGGACAAGTATTTCATCATAATATAATCGATTACGCAAAAATGTGTATTTATATTTCATCTTCATAATCCCTTTTCATAAACAAAATAATTTGTTTTTGCATCCTTTCTTTCTCTAATTCAAGTTTTCTTTTTCCATTATTTGTAATAAGATAGATTTTTCTTTTATTTTCTTCTTTTACTAATTTTATGTAACCTTCATTTTCAAATCTTGGTAAAAGTGCATAAAGTGTTCCAGCTCCTACTTTAATCTCTCCCTCACTCATTTCATTGACTTTTTCCATGATTTCTAAGCCACAAAGTGGATCATAAAGTGCCAGTAATATATAAAACATTTGTGGCGTTAATGTTTCAAATTCTTTTCTAGCCATCTTCTCACCTCTTATTATCGAATATCGATATTTCTTTCACTTTCATTATATCGATATTCGATAATAAAAACAATCTATATTTTCACAATTCATCTTTACTTATTTTTAACCTATATATTATTGAATATTGATAGAAATTTTTTTCTTATTTTTATATATTCTAAAAAAGAATTGAGGAAAGAAAATGAAATTAAACGAAAAGAAAATCAATGATTTTTTTGAAATTATTAATAAAAAGAAAATAAAAAGTGTTTTTCAACCTATTGTTTCCTTAAAAACAGGAGAAATAGTGTTTTTTGAAGCCTTAAGCCGTATCACCTTAGAATCTTGTCATATAGATATTGAAGAATTATTCATGATTGCTAATGTTCTTGGACAATCATGGAAATTAGACAAACTATGTCGTAAATGTGCTATTAAAGCAAGTCAACAAATGCCTTTAGGAAAAAAATTATTTATCAATGTTGATGCTAATATTTTACTTGATCAAGAGTTTGTCAAAGGCTTTACAAAAGAATATTTAAAAAAATATCATTTAGATTCTAATAATATAGTTTTTGAATTATCTGAAACAACTTCTATTGAAGATAAACACTTATTTAAACAAGCTGTTAGACATTATCGAAGTCAAGGTTTTGAAATAGCAATCGATGATGTTGGTTCAGGTTATTCTAATTTAAATAGAATCAATCATACACAACCTGAATATATAAAATTGGATAAAGACCTTATTCAAGATATTCACTTAAATAAAGATAAGCGTACAATGGTAGAAGTTATGGTCAATTATTGTAAAGCTATGAATTATAAATTAATTGTTGAAGGAATTGAAACAAAGGAAGAACTTGAATGTTTAATTCAATTGGGTGTTGAATATGGTCAAGGTTATTATTTAAAGAAACCGGTTGATAATTTTGATGATCTTTTACCTTCTATCAAAGAAACCATTAAAAAATTATACAACAAATATAAGAAAACTTTAGATATTCCTACAATCGATTCTCTTTGTCATTTTCCATGCACATTAAAAACCTATCAAAACATAAAAAATGCTTATCAAATCTTTGAAGAAAATAACACTGCTCAAAGAATCTATGTCATCAATGATGAAGGGCATTATTTAGGTTACTTAAAAAGAGAAAATATACTTTGTGATTTAAATACAGTTGAACCTAATTTATTTAAAGATTCTCTTATTGTTCCATCACATCTTCCTATTAAAACTGTTTGTCAGCTCTATCTTGAAAATGAATATTCACATTTTTATGAAGATATCGTTGTTTTAAAGAATCAATGTTTTTATGGTATTGTTACAATTAAATATTTATTAAAATATTTAATAAAAAAATAGATATCCAGCATTGTATGGATATCTATAGGCAAAATGTCATATAAGAAGGGAGGCAAATCATATTATCTTTTCTCATTAAATTTTTGGTATGAATAATATACGCTTGTCCAATTCTTTTATGATATGTTTCTATAAATTTATCTAATGATTTTGTTGTATATTTTTTACTTGATTTTACTTCTATTGGATATATTTTAGGATTTAGTTTGTTTCCATTAGAAATAATAAAATCTATCTCCATATCATTTCTGTGTTTTTCTTTATTGTATTTCGTATAAAAGTATAAAGAATACCCATTACTTACCAAAGATTGCGCTATTACATTTTCAAAAAGCATCCCTTCATTGATGGAAAGATTGTCATTAATTATTTGTTTATACAATTGTCCATCTGATAATTCATTTTCATCAAATGCATGACTTACCAACAATCCTGTATCACCCATATAACATTTTATAAAAGTACGATCTTCATTTAATGATAAACCAACATGTGGATCATTACACTTAAAACACTCATTTGCGATCATCGAATCTCCTAACCAATAAAATGTGTCTTGATACATTGGATAAGATGATTTTTCTTCTATATTAGATAATCTAACTCTTTTTTCATGTTGAGATAGAAATGAAGGTATTTGATCATAAATAGATAAAACACGCGAACGATATTTCACATCAATTTTATTTATGTCATTTCTATACAAATTTAAAATATCTCTTTTTTCTTGATCTGCCAAAAGAAAATTTTTGTCATTTTCAATATATTTTGCTACTGGCATAGGCATACCACCGATAAGCATATACTGTTTAAAAAGTAACATTGCTTTATGATGTAAATTATCTTCTAACGGTTTTAACTCCTGAAAACATTTTTTTATATACTCAATCAACTGTGTTTGATCCATTGCTATACAAAATTCTTCAAAATCCATAGGATACATTTTTATTTTTCTTTCTTCTGAAGGAATCGTAATGTCTTTAACGTTCTCTCTAATTGAAATCAATGATCCCGTTTCTATATAACAATACCTTCCATCCTTAACAAGTTTTTTAATAGATTGTCTCGCTTTGGGAAATTGTTGTACTTCATCAAATATAATAAGCGATTCATTTCTAAAAAGTTGAACATTATATTCAACAGATAATATCATAAAAAAAGTATCTAAGTCATTTAAATAACGATTAAAAGCATCTTTAACAACATCACTTGCATCATTAAAATCAATAAAAAGATAACTTTTAAACTCATTTTTAGCAAATTCTTCTACAATCGTAGACTTTCCTATTCTTCGTGCTCCTTCAATCAAAAGAGCTTTTTCAGATGAATAATTTTCTTTCCAATCCAATAATTTATTATATATTTTTCTTTTAAAAATCATGCTTATCACATCCTTTATACATTATATTATACCCATCAAAAGATAATACGCAATGTAAAATATATTAAAAAATAGGATAATACGCACTTTTAGATTGCACCCATTTACGGATAAT
>JAUNWT010000048.1 GCA_030540195.1 Bacillota bacterium
TTAAATATTTGGATCCTTTCTTGGTAATAGCTGTATGTTGTGCATTGAACTGACTTGATTCATAGTGTAAAGGAGCAACTCCTGCAAATTTAATGATTTGAGAAGGCTTAGAATAGTTGCTTATATCTCCTAATTCCGCTAGAATAGAAGTACCAGAGAAGTGAGATATTCCTGGTATGGATAGGATAGGAGAGTTATTTTGAACGGAGAACTCTTCTATTTTTTTATCTATTTCAGTTAACTGTTCTTCAATAAGTTCTATTTGAGCGGCTAAATGTTTTATTTGAATAACTTCTGCTGATGAAGAAATACCAATAGAAGATCTGGCACATTCTTTAAGTCTTTCAGGAGTTAAAGAAATACGATTGCCTCTGCCTTCGATTTCAAAACATTTACGGATGGTTCTGATATCCGTATTGGCGATATTTTCAGCACTTCCAAACATTTTAAGAATATTCATATAAACAGTGCCATATTTAGAATTGAACAGTTTATTGAATTCAGGGAATACGATATCGATACATTTTTGAAGACGATTCTTATAGACATTTTCTTCTTCTTTCAAGTTGTGATGATGTCTTGTCAGCTGTTTTTGTTCATAAAGATCAAAGCTGTTGACTTTAGTGATACGATATTGATTTTTACGCTCAGGAGTATCAAGCACATCACAGATATTGATTGTATCAAACTTATCATTTTTAGTAATACCGCCTTGCATTTTACGATTGAAATCTGTTGTTTTAGGATTAATTAAAGCAACGGTATATTGTAAGTCTAGGAGGTATTTCAACAAAGCAAAATGATAATGTCCCGTATCTTCCATACCAATAAGTACAGAATCTTTTGGATAAGATTTGATTTTTTGTACTAGGAAATCAAAACCTTCTTTGTCATTAGAAAAAGAAACAGGCTGAGAGATGATCTCACCAGTTTGTTGATCCATGATACAAAAGAAATGTTTGTTTTTTCCAATGTCGATGCCAATTAATTTCATATGTAAAAATCCTTTCAAAGTAAATTATGTGAAATGGTATCCACAACACTTAAACCACAAAACCTGGTTCAAAATAGGAATTCAAAGACTCATCTAACTAATCATTGTTTAGGAATAAGGTGTGGTAAGAAACTCCTTAAAGTAGTCAAGCCACAAGGAAAAATACAAATCCACATTCACATATTTCAATATTACAGAATACACAAATTATAATCAATCGCGGATAAATAAGATTGATAGAAATGAATGTATATTGTAGATGACTACTTAGATGGGTCAATTACAATATACCAGGAAAAATGATGTGCATTAAAGAAAGAAATACCAGTGATACTACTTGTAAAAAACTGCTTAGAGATGAAGGATGTTTTGCGGATCTTTGTAATTATGCTTTCTTTAACGGAAGACAGGTCATTCAACCAGAAGAACTCGTTTCAAGAGAAAATGATCTGTCGACCTTGATAGGAAAGGTTGATAATCCAACAGAGATCAAAAGATATCGGGATGTCGTAAGAAAAGCAAGTATTCATGGAGATTATGTAATTATCGGAGTTGAACATCAAAGTACGTTTGATGAAAATATGATCTTTCGCATGCTCAACTATGATGCAACGACGTATATCAATCAGGCTGAAAGCAAACAAGAAGTCTATCCAGTAGGAAGTTTTGTGTTCTATACGGGGGATAAAGAATGGAAATCACCAGAAACATTGAAAGAGACGTTGAAAAGTATTCCACCAGAGATGGGACCTTATATCAATGATTGGAGATTACCTGTTATCGACCTTAAAACAATGGATGCAAGAAAGCTTACCAATCGAAGATTGAGAGAAGTTGTAGAAATCAGTCAAAGTATGTTTACAGGAAATTATGAGAGATTAAGTGAGGATCGTATTATTGAAACAGAAAGCTTTGTAATGGCGGCAACATTTACGCATACAAACATTAGAAGAGAAGACTTACCAGAAGGAGATGAAATTAATATGTGTGAAGCAATGGATAGATTATTTCAAAAATTTGAAAATCAAGGAATGGAGAAAGGAGAACTTATTGGATTTGAAAAAGGTGAACGTTCTGGAATCGAAAAAGGAAAACGAGAAGAAAAACAAAGTACTTTAAAAGAACAACTTAAAGTAAAACTAGGAACCTTATCAAGCCCTTTAGAAAACCAACTTACAAATACATCGCTAGAAAAACTAAATCAACTTACATTAAATATATTTAATGTAACAAGTGAAGAAGACGTTTTAAGAATTATTAATTAAAAAAGAAGCTGTTGCAAATGAAAAATCATCTGTAACAGCTTCTTTTCTATTTGAATTCGTTTTGATTAAAATCTTCAGAAGTATCTGAATATTTAAATCTCATGACGGCTTTATTATTAACGATGGTTCCACTTGGAACGGATTTAATAATGAAAGTATTCCCGCCAATAATAGAACCTTCACCAACAACTGTATCGCCACCTAAAACACTAGCGTTTGAATAAATAGTAACATTATCTTCAATGGTAGGATGTCTTTTTACATTCTTTAAACTTTGTCCACCATGGGTAGAAAGTGCTCCTAAAGTAACCCCTTGATAGATTTGAACATGTTCACCAATGACTGTTGTTTCCCCAATAACGATACCTGTTCCATGATCAATCATCAAATATTTACCTAAAGTAGCCCCAGGATGAATATCAATTCCTGTTAAGCTATGAGCGTGTTCAGTCATAATACGAGGTATTAGAGGAATATTAAGTTTATAAAGCTCATGAGCAATACGATTGACCATAATAGCATAATATCCAGGATAAGAGAGAACGATTTCAGAAATTGAAATTGCTGCTGGATCACCGTCGAATGTTGCTTGAGCATCGGTTGCAAGATATTCTCTAATTTGTGGAATAGTTTTTAAGAAAGCAAGTGTTTTATCACGGGCTTCTTCTTCCTTACAAGAATCTTTACAGTTTTCACAATAATCAAAGGCAAGTAAAATTTGATTTTTTAAATCATTGTAAATAATTTGGATTTGATCGCCTAAATAATATTTAACATAATCACTTTTTAGACCTTTTCTGCCAAAAAAGCCAGGGAAAATAATATCTTGTAAACGTTCTAATAAATCTATAATAACCGCTTTATCTGGTTGTCTGATGGCATCTACTTTAGATATTTCATTATGTGTTTGATAACTTTCAACAATATCATCTATAACAGTATCTAATTTCATTGTAAACCTCCCAATTTATTACCATTATAGTATCAAAAAAT
Source organism: Bacillota bacterium (assembly GCA_030540195.1). Lineage (GTDB taxonomy): Bacteria > Bacillota_I > Bacilli_A > Erysipelotrichales > Coprobacillaceae > Faecalibacillus. The sequence continues at coordinate 3,253 of JAUNWT010000048.1, forward strand.
AGGATTATGTTCAAATTTAAGGATAATAATTTATAAAAAATGTATACAATCTTTATTGACAGGGAAAAAGATTTAGTATATAGTTAAATCATACTAAATCCATAGGAATAAGGAGTAGTGAAATATGAGCGAAATTAAAAACGGTTTTTTAGACTTAGTAGGTCAAACACCATTAGTCAGATTAAATAACTTAATTAAAAAAGAAGGACTAGAAGCAGATGTACTTGCAAAACTAGAATACTTCAATCCCGCAGGATCAGTAAAAGATAGAATTGCAAAAGAAATGATCCTAGATGCCATGGAAAAAGGATTGATCAATGAAAGTACAACATTGATTGAACCAACAAGTGGAAATACAGGAATTGGACTTTCAGCTGTAGCAACATCATTGAATCTAAAAATCATTATTACAATGCCAGAAACAATGTCAGTAGAAAGAAGAAACCTAATGAAAGCATATGGAGCTGAATTAGTCTTGACACCAGGAAGTGAAGGAATGAAAGGGGCAATCGCAAAAGCAAAAGAATTAGCCTCACAAATCGAAAACAGCTTCATTCCAGGACAATTCGAAAACCCAGCAAATCCACAAGCCCACTATAAAACAACAGGACCAGAAATCTATCAACAAACAGAAGGAAAAGTAGATATCTTTGTAGTAGGAGTAGGAACAGGAGGAACAATTTCAGGGATTGGGAAATACTTGAAAGAACAAAATCCAAATGTAAAAGTCGTTGCCGTAGAACCAGCAACATCACCAGTATTATCAACAGGAAAAGGTGGAGCACACAAGATCCAAGGAATTGGGGCAGGATTTGTACCAGATACATTGGATACAAAGATCTATGATGAAATCATCACAGTAGAAAATGAAGATGCATTTGCTTCAGGAAAAGAAGTGGCAAAGAAAGAAGGAATCCTCGTAGGAATTTCATCAGGGGCAGCTATCAAAGCAGCCAAAGAACTTGCAAAAAGAGAAGAAAACAAAGGAAAGACAATAGTTGTCTTATTACCAGATGGTGGAGATCGTTATTTATCGACACCTTTAATTCAAGATTAATCAAGATAGGGGAATTGACATGATTGAAGAATTAAGACATAATTTCCGTAACGGACGAATGTGTAAATAGTTTTATTTATTCATAAAACACTATATAATATTTATACAAAAGAAAGATGAGGAAATTAAAATGGCAGTAACTAAAAGAGAAGACAGAAAATTTAAATTTGAAACATTACAATTACATGTAGGACAAGAACAACCAGATCCAGCAACAGATGCAAGAGCAGTACCTATTTATCAAACAACATCTTATGTGTTTAAAAATAGCGCACATGCTGCAGCACGTTTTGGACTTGCAGATGCTGGGAACATCTATGGTCGTTTAACAAACTCTACTCAAGGCGTATTTGAAGATCGTATCGCTGCTTTAGAAGGTGGGGTAGCAGGGTTAGCTGTTGCTTCAGGAGCTGCAGCAATTGCTTATACTATTCAAGCACTAGCTGGACAAGGAGAACATATTGTTGCTCAAAAAACAATTTATGGGGGAACTTCAAACTTATTAGCTCATACATTTACTCAATATGGAATTACAACTACTTTCGTAGATGCTCATAACTTACAAGAAGTAGAAGATGCAATTCAAGAAAACACAAAAGCAATTTATTTAGAAACTTTAGGAAATCCTAATAGTGATATTCCTGATATCGATGCAATTAGCGCTATCGCTAAAAAACATGGTTTACCAGTTGTTGTAGATAACACATTTGGAACACCTTATTTATTTAGACCAATTGAACATGGTGCTGATATTGTTGTACACAGTGCAACTAAATTCATTGGTGGTCATGGAACAAGTTTAGGTGGTGTCATCGTTGATGGTGGTACTTATGATTGGGCTAAGAGTGGACGTTATCCATGGATCAGTGAACCAAACCCAAGTTATCATGGTGTTAAATTTACTGAAGCTGCAGGACCAGCTGCATTTGTAACTTATATTAGAGCAATCTTATTAAGAGATACTGGAGCGACTATTTCTCCATTTAATGCTTTCTTATTATTACAAGGTACAGAAACATTATCTTTAAGAATTGATCGTCATAATGAAAATACAAAAAAAGTTGTTGAATTCTTACAACAACATCCAGCAGTAGAAAAAGTAAATCATCCTTCATTACCAGATCATCCAGATCATGCATTATATGAAAAATATTTTCCTAATGGTGGAGGATCAATCTTTACTTTCAATATTAAAGGTGGTGTAGAAGAAGCTCATAAATTTATTGATAATTTACAAGTATTCTCATTACTTGCAAACGTTGCAGATGTTAAATCATTAGTTATCCATCCAGCAACAACTACACACTCACAATTAACTGAAGAAGAACTTGCTGATGTAGGTATTCAACCAAATACAATTCGTTTATCTATCGGTACAGAACATATTGATGATATCTTATTTGATTTAAAAGAAGCTTTAGATCAAATCTAATAAATAAAAAATCCACTTCGGTGGATTTTTTATTATTCAGTTGTTTCAGATGTATCTGTTGTCTCTTCTTGATTATCACTTGATGAAGAGCTATCAGTAGAACTATCTGAAGAAGAATCATCATTACTGTCTTGTGATGAATCACTAGATGTATCTTCTTCTTGTTTTGTTTCTTTATTCGTATTACTTGAATTTGTTTTGTTTGTAGAACTACTTTGTGTAGAATCTTTTGTTGTAGATGACTTTTCATCTTGAGTAATTTGTTCTTGTTGTTGATCTACTTGGTCTTGTAATTGATTAATTTTATTTTCTTGATCTTGGTTGTTTTGATAAACAAAATAAGCTCCTATAGCTCCACCACCAATTAACAATAAAATAAGTAAAATCATCACAAAAGTTGTGATTTTTGAACGTCCTTCTTTTTGTTTTTTTACTTTAGTTTTAGTTTTTGTTTTTCTCTTTGTTACTTTCTTTGTTCTATTTTTTCCTCTTTTTTTATTAGATGTATCCTTTGATTCATCATGATTATCTTCATAAGAGTTTTCTGTTTCATCATTATCTATATCTTCATTATCTAATTCATCATCATTAAATTGAAATTTTTCATCTTGATCATCATTGAATTTAAATCTTTCAGCCATATTTTTCACCTCGACATTATTTTATACACTAATATGAATTGAATTTGAACTTTTTTTGTGAATTTATCGAAAAAAATTGACATTATAAAGTATTTTATGTTTTCATAATGAGAGGAAGTGAGGAAAAAGAATGGACAATTTAGAATATTTAAAAGAAGTTGAAAAAAGTATACAAAAAAAATATAAAAAGAAATTATGGAGACCTTTTTGTAAGGCAATCAATCAATATGAACTAGTAGAACCAGGTGATAAGATTGCAGTATGTATTTCCGGGGGAAAAGATTCTATGTTGATGGCGAAACTTTTTCAAGAATTAAAAAGACATAATAAATTTGAATTTGAACTTGTTTTTTTAGTAATGGATCCAGGTTATAATGAAACAAATAGACAAATGATCATTGATAATTCAAAAAAATTAAATATTCCTGTTCAAATCTTTGATTCACAAATTTTTGATTCAGTTTTTCATATTGAAAAGTCACCTTGTTATCTATGTGCACGTATGAGAAGAGGACACCTTTATGCTAAGGCCAAAGAATTAGGGTGTAATAAAATTGCTTTAGGGCATCATTATGATGACGTGATTGAAACAATTTTGATGGGAATGCTTTATGGAGCACAAATTCAAACTATGATGCCTAAGCTTCATAGCTTAAACTTTGAAGGGATGGAATTAATAAGACCAATGTATCTTATTCGTGAAGATGATATTAAAGCTTGGCGTGATGAACATGGACTAACGTTCTTACAATGTGCATGTAAATTTACTGAAGAAAATCAAGACGCTCATGATGAAGAAAATGCTTCTAAACGTTTAGAAATTAAACAATTAATTAAAGATTTAAAAAAGGTAAATCCTTTTGTAGAAGGCAATATTTTTAAAAGCGTTGAGAATGTGAATTTAAAAACGATTATTGCTTATAAAGATGAAGAAGGTAAACATTCATTTTTAGATGACTATTATAAAGAGTTCTAAAAGAATTTTCTATTATAAAACTAGAAATTATTTATTATAATAATTCTAGTTTTTATTTTTGATAAATAAAAAAGATATTTCCATATCTTTTTAAATAATATATTCAATTTGATAACCATGTAATTGAGCAAGATCTTCTAATGTATAAGATTCTAAATAATCAGTAATAACTTTATTTAAACCTTTGTAAAAAGGAAGTGTTAAACATTCACTATAACGAGGACATTGATTAGGTTCAGTTTCTAAACAGGCAACACAAGCAATTGGACCTTCAACAGCGACAAGAATATCTTTTGCTGTATATTTATCCATTTCTCTTGTAAGAGAATAACCTCCTTGAGCACCTCTAACACTTTTGATAAGACCGGCACGAATAAGTGGTGTCGCAATTTGTTCAAGATATTTTATAGATATCTCTTGTCTTTTAGCAACATCTTTTAAAGAAATATTTCCTTGTTCTTTATTTTGAGCTAAATCAATCATCAGTCTTAAAGCATAACGTCCTTTTGTAGATATTTTCATACAATCACCTCTTATCTATTATAACATCTTTTTTAGATAAAACCTAGAGAAATTCTATGAATTAAATAAAAGAAAAAAGGCTCGAAAGCCTTATTCTTGTTCAATGAATGTATTATAGATTGCACGAATTGCTTCGTTGAAGTGAATATTTTTAACCCCAACGATGATGTTTAATTCTGATGAACCTTGATCAATCATTTTTACGTTGATTTTTTTGTTTGCTAGTGCAGTAAAGACTTTTGCGGCAACCCCACGACCATCTTTCATACCACGACCTACAATCGCAATCAATGCTAAATCTGATTCAAGTTCAATAGAATCAGGTTCAACAGCACGATGTAAGTTTGCAAGAATTTCTTGTTCATGTTCAATAAATGAATTTAATTCAACGATAACGTTCATGGTATCAATACCAGAAGGTGTATGTTCATAAGATAAACCAGCTTCTTCGATGACTTGTAAAACTTTTCTTCCAAATCCGATTTCATCATTCATCATATCTTTTTCAATCATGATAGTCGCAAAACCTTGTTTACCAGAAATACCTGTAATAATATGATCTGGTTTATGCACAGTACTTTCCACAATTAAAGTTCCAGCATCTTCAGGTTTATTTGTATTTTTAATTACAATAGGAATTCCTTGTGAACGAATAGGGAAAACAGCATTTTCATGTAAAACACTTGCTCCCATGTAAGAAAGTTCACGTAATTCTTTATAAGTAATTGTACCAATGACTTCTGGATTTTTAACGATACGTGGATCCGCTACTAAGAATCCTGAAACATCAGTCCAGTTTTCATAAAGTTTTACTTGCCCACATTTAGCAACGATTGAACCTGTTACATCACTTCCACCACGAGAGAAAGTCCTAATTTTTGTAGGATCTTCACTACAACATCCATAGAAACCTGGGATAACACAGTTTTCGACTTCACTTAACTTTTTAGATAAAACAGGATCTGTTTTTTTATCATCATAATTACCATGTTCATCAATAAAGATACATGTGGCAGGATCTACAAATTCAAATCCTAAATAATTTGCAAGTAAAATACCATTTAAATATTCCCCACGACTTGCAGCATATTCTTCACTTACTTGATCTTGGAAATTTTTCTTAATAACTTCAAATTCTTCAGTAAGATCAACACTTAAATTAAGTTCATCAATAATACTTTGATAACGATCTTTGATTGTATCAAAAGTACATTCAAATTCTTGTTCACTTTCTGCGTTATATGCTTTATATAATAAATCAGTAACTTTAATATCATCTTTAAAACGTTTACCAGGCGCTGAAGGAACTACAAAACGACGATCTGGATCACTTTTGATAATGTCACCAACTTTTTTAAATTGATGGGCATCTGCAAGAGATGAACCACCAAATTTGACGATTTTCACCATAATAATTCTCCCCTCATATTAATGATATTAAAATATCACTTTTTTCAAGTATATTCAATATTTTTTCTAATTGAAAAAAGAAAACAATAAAAATATAATAATATTATATAGAAAAGAGGGCGACATTATGAGAGAAAATATGACATTTCTTACAAATTACTATCAAATAAGAGAAATGACAATTGATCGTATGAAAGAAATTATAGATCAAAATAAAAATGCAAAGGAAGGAGGAACCGTCTTTTTTGGAGATTCTATTACGCAATTTATGGATATAGAAAAATACTTTCCAGAAATAGAAAATAAATATAATTGTGGTATTGGCGGGATTACTTCAACAATGTTACTTCATTTTATAGATGAAGGAGTTTTAAAATTTAAACCAAAACAACTTATTTATATGATTGGTACGAATGATTTAGGAAAAACAGTGATGCAATCACCTAAAGATATTGCTATCAATGTGAAAGAATTGGTTGAAACAGTGCATTATAATTTACCTGAATGTGAAATCTATGTGGTGAGTCCATTAGCTTGCCTTCCAATGCATGATTATAAACACACACCAGGGGTTTTAAGAAGTAATGATCTTTTAAAAATGATTTATAAAGAATTTAAAAAGACAATTCCTTATGAATATGTAACATTTATAAATGCTTATCCAACGTTATGTAATAAAAAAGGGGAACCTATTGAAGCCTACTTTGAAGATGGTCTTCATATCAACCATGATGGATATGTACGCTATACAAATTGTTTAAAAGAATACATTTTATAATAAAAAAGGAAACGGGAATATGAAAAAAGAATATTAAAAATAGCATCAATGATTATTGTTTTACTGATGATGATTACACCTATAAGTGCTCATCCAGGAAGAACAGATGCAAATGGAGGACATTATTGTCGTACAAATTGTGTCAAATGGGGACTTAGAGATGGTGAATATTATTATCATTATGGTGGTTCGAGTAGTTCTTCAAATTCAGATGACTCAGATAGCTCGTCATCAAGCTCAAATACAGATAGTGGAGCTTCTTCAACAAGTCAAACACAAAGTACACCTCAAGTAGTTGATTATACAAAACAAGGAGAAACGGCGGGCTATAATTATAAAAAAGCAAATCCTGATGTAGGTAAGGAAGATCTTACGGGGAAGGATCAAACCTATATAAATGGTTATGATACAGGGTTTACGAATGCTGAAAATGAATTAACGACACTTTCTAAAGATCAAGGAACTGCCAAGGGAACAGAAGATGGAACGACAACAGAATCATATAATTTAGAAGTTCCAGTTGGTTTAATAAGTAGTGTTTATTTAGATTCTTATAAAGATGCTTATAATCAAAGTGAAGCAAGTGATTTTTCTAAAATAAGACAAGATGCAAATAAAAAAGCAATTGATAATGCAAGAAATTTAGAAGATGAAGATACAAATAGTGAATACACTTTAGAAAAACAAAAGAAAGTCTATAAAGAAAGTTATCAAAGTACTTATGATCAAGAAGAAAAAGAGATAAATTCTTTAAAAAAGAAACTTTCTAAATATGCTCAAGATGATTTTGATAATGAGAAGCAAAGTGATGAATCTTATCGTAAATATAAAAATTATAAAGTCTATGATGTTTTAGACAAAAAATATAAAAAGGAATATAACAAGTATAAAAAACAAAAAGAACAAGAAGATGAAAATGGTGTTGCTGGTGGAGCTGATGTTGTAGCACTAGGTATTATTGGGTATGTCCTTTATAAAAGAAAAAGGAAATAGTATAAAAAATGAATACATATGAAAGTATATTGACTAGAAGAAGTACAAGAAAATATTTAAATAAGCCAGTAAGCAAAGAATTACTAGAAAAAATCATAGAAACTGGAAGATATGCGCCGAGTGATGGCAATAGTCAAAGTAATCATTTTCTAGTTATTCAAAATAAACAAATAATTGATCATTTAGTAAAAATGGTTGAAAAGGCATTTTTTCAAATGGAGATTACCGAAAATATGTATAGAAGTTTACAAAATTCAATCAATCTTTCTAAAAAAGGTGGATATGTGTTTTCTTATAATGCACCTGTTTTGATTATTGTCGCCAATAAAAAAGATTATGGAAATAATCAAGCTGATTGTGGATTGCCTTAGAAAATATGATGCTAGAAGCTAATGAATTAGATCTCGGAAGTTGTTATATTAATCAATTAAAATAGCTCAATGAAGATCAAAAAATTCTCTTTTATTTACAAAGTTTAGGTATGAAAGAAGATGAAAGGGTTTATGGCTCTTTAATTGTCGGTTATCCTGATACAAATGATGGAAAACCATTAAGAAAAGCATTACCTAGAAAAGGTAATGAAGTAACGTGGCTTTAATATATAAAAAACAAGGAATTATTTTTGTAACTCCTTGTTTTTTTCTCTTTCTAACATATCTTGATAAGAATAAACACAACCACAATAATTTTGTCGATAAAGATTATATAATGCAGCGAACTTAACAGATTTTAAATAACCATTATTCTTTTTAAAATCACTGAAAAGAAATTGTGTTTTTTCTTGAGGAAAGCTTGCGCCAATTTCATTGATCCATTGACTATTTTTATGTGGAGAAACACTTAAAACAGTTGTCCAATAATCAAAGTGATGTAAAGAAGCATAATCATAGGCATCTTTCATTCTCTTTGAATAACAAAGATAACAGCGTTTTCCACCTTCGGGTTCATCTTTATATTGAGAAATATCTTGCAAGTATTCTTTTGGTTGATATTCTTTTTCGATAACTTGAATATTTTGATTGAAATCTTGATTAAAGCGTTGAATGAAATCTTCTAATTCATGAAATCTACGAAAATACTCGGTATCTGGATAAATGTTTGAATTAGAGTAATAAATAGTTATATCGAAAAATTCAGATATTTCTTTTAAAACGTTTCCACTACATGGTCCACAACAAACATGGAGAAGTAGGGTGGGTTTTGTATCTTTTATTTTTTCTAATTCTTCTTTAAATTTTAAGTCGTAATTGATTTTCATTATAAAATCATCATACTATCACCAAAGCTAAAGAAACGATATTTTTCTTTGACAGCTTCTTTATAAGCTTTGAAAATAAGTTCTTTTGAAGCAAAGGCACTAATCAACATGAGTAATGTTGATTTAGGTAAATGGAAGTTTGTAATTAAACAATCAATAGCTTCAAATTTATATCCAGGATAAATAAAGATATCAGTATTTTCACTTGTTGCTGTAAATTTACCATATTTTTTCATATTGGCTTCTAAAGTACGTGTTGATGTTGTTCCTACGGCAATAATTCTTTGACCATTGGCTTTAGCTTTATTTAATTTATCAGCGACTTCTTCACTAATCATATAGAATTCACTATGCATATGATGATTTAAAACATTTTCTTCTTTAACAGGTCTAAATGTTCCAAGACCAACATGTAAACATACATCAAGGATTTCAATACCTTTATCTTTTATTTTTTGATTGATTTCTTCTGTAAAATGTAAACCAGCTGTAGGAGCTGCTGCACTTCCTTCAATTTTAGCGTAAACTGTTTGATATCTATTTTTATCTTCAAGTTTTTCTTTAATATAAGGAGGTAAAGGCATTGTTCCTAATTGATCTAAGATTTCATAGAAGATACCATCATACATCATTTCAAAAACACGAATACCTTCATCTTTGATTTCAATACATTTTGCTTTTAATAAACCTTCACCAAAAGTAATGACTGTATTCATTTTCACGATACGTGCATTCCCACATAAACATTCCCAAGTATCTTTCTTTAATTCTTTTAATAAAAGAACTTCGACATGTCCGTTTGTTTCTTCTTTAATTCCAAACAAACGTGCAGGAATAACTTTTGTATTATTTCTTACTAAAACATCACCTGGTTTTAAATAATCAAGAATATCATAAAAATGTCTGTGTTCAATATTTCCGTTTTCTCTATTTACTACCATTAATCTAGAAGTATCTCTTTTTTCAACAGGATGTTGAGCAATAAGTTCTTCAGGTAGTTCAAAATCAAATTCACTTAGTTTCATTTAAAAAGCCCTCTTATAAACATCTCTACCATATTTATCTAAAAATTCTTCTTTAAAATCCAATAAACGATCTTCTTGGATTGCTTTACGAATATCTTCTGAAAGTTGTAACAAGAATCTTACATTGTGAATTGATAACAATGTTTTTCCAAATAACTCATCTGATTTATGAAGATGTCTTAAATAAGCTCTTGTATAATTTCTACAAGTATAACAATCACATTCAGGATCAATTGGAGTAAAATCTTCTTTAAACTTTTCATTATTAATATTCATACGTCCATGATGAGTCATTAAAGCACCATGTCTGGCAACACGTGTTGGTAAAACACAATCATACATATCAATACCACGAATAGCAGCTTCAATTAAATCAATTGGATTACCAACTCCCATTAAATAACGTGGTTTATCTTCTGGTAACCATTGAACAGCATCTTCTACCATTTTATACATGACATCTTTTGGTTCACCAACACTTGTTCCACCAATTGAATATCCAGGGAAATCCATTTCTACAAGTGCTTTGGCACATTTTTCTCTTAAATCAGGATATTCTCCACCTTGAACAATTCCAAATAACGCTTGTTTTTCATTATGATGCGCTTCTTTACCTCTTTTAGCCCAACGAATTGTTCTTTCAACACTATGTTTCATATAATCATAAGTTGCAGGATAAGGAGCACATTCATCTAAAGACATAATCATATCTGCTCCTAGTTTATTTTGAATATCGATAGCTTTTTCTGGAGATAAGAATAAAGACTTACCATCAATAATGCTTTTAAAATAAACACCTTCTTCTTTGATTTTTCTTGTTTTTCCTAAAGAAAAAACTTGAAATCCTCCACTATCAGTAAGCATAGGACCATCATAGTTCATAAACTTATGAAGCCCCCCTGCTTTAGAAACAATATCTTCCCCAGGTCTTAACCATAAGTGATATGTATTAGAAAGGATTACTTGTGATCCCATTTCTTTCAACATTTCAGGGGCAATACCTTTTACTGTGGCCAGGGTTCCTACAGGCATAAACATAGGGGTTTCTACATCTCCATGAGGAGTATGTAAAATACCATATCGAGCACCACTTTGTTTACAAACATGTTTTAATTCATACCAAAAATCTTTCATTTTTCCACCTCTTTTTGCCTATTCATTATACATGAAAGTATTTATAAATAAAATAGAAAAAGAGCTAAAAGCTCTTAATCAAATGTAACATATTCATTTTCTAAAGGTTTAGCACCTTCTAAATGATCAACATGTAAAATAGGAATATTACTTTGAATAGATTCATCATATTCTAAACTAATGGTTCCATCAACGACTAACCATTCATCTTTAATCAAATCTTTAGCGTATTTACTAATACATACTAAACCCAAAAGTTGCATATCATCACTACAACATACCATGGCTTGTCTACCTAAAACAAAACCATTTTCAATTAATTTATCACGACCAATCACTTTACCTTTGATCTTAATTGTTTTATTTTCATAGATTTGTGGATTTTCCATAATATGCATACAGAAAATACCATAATCCATATCATTTACTTCAATATAATCATCATTTAAATTATAAGGTAAATCATTAACAGTTAAATCCTCAATTTGTCTATTTTTATTTTCATAAACAATTTGACACATTGGATTTAAAGATTTAATACTTCCTCTAATAGGATATTTCTTTGTGTTTTCATCACAACGATTCACAATAACTAAATCACTACCTGTTACATGATAAACAAATTGACCACGCATATTGTTATAATAAAGATCAAATGTTTCAGCAGAAATAGTTGTTAGGATTTGAACAACTTGCCATTGATCAATACAAATTTCATCAACGAATTTTGTATTATTCCACATTCCGTTATATTCAATCATAACTTGTGTTGGTTGATATTTTTGATGTAAATGAAGAAGAGTTTCATAATTTAAATCTTCTTCATTTTCAATAAATTCAACAGAAGCATTTTCTTTTTCTAAAGCTGGAACATCAAAAGCGACTTCGCCTTCTTCACAGGCAATAATCAAAGTTTTTTCGTCTTCACCAAAACCTTGTTCAAGAAGAGTATCTTGGATAAATGAAGATTTTCCACTTTCTAAAAATCCAGTAAATAAATAAACTCTTGTTTTATTCATACGCTTATCCTAAAAATAACTCCTTAATTGTATTTTCATCTAAGTCTTTACCAATTACACAAACTTGACCTGTATAAATAGGTTTACCTAAACGAATTTCAAATTCACCTGGTACTAAATCAAAATACCACCAATCTTCATTTCCGCTATCTACAAAACCTTTAGCTCTTAAAACATTATCATCATTACATAATTTGTTTAAGATATCACTTAATTCAACTTCATTATATTTTTTAACAGTATCAAATCCAATACTATTGAAAACTTCATCTGCATGATGGTGATGATGTCCACAACCACATTCATGATCATGGTCATGATGATGATCGTGTCCACAACATTCATGGTCGTGATTGTGTTCATGATGGTCATGTCCGCAACATTCATGGTCATGATCATGTTCATGTAATAATTCTTCTTGAATGTTCACTTCACAAGCATTAATGATATCTAAACCATTTAACTTATCCCAAGCAGTTGTAATGATTGGTGAATGATCGTTTAATCCTTTTAAGATATCTAAGCATTCTTTTAATTGGAATTCAGTTAAGTCTTGGCTACGACTTAAAACAATTAATGATGCATGTTCAACTTGGTTATTATAGAATTCACCAAAGTTTTTAGTATACATACGACATTTTTTTGCATCAACAACTGTAATAAAGTTGTCTAATTCCATTTCATCACTATTGATTGTAGAAACAGCTTTAATAACATCAGATAATTTTCCAACACCAGAAGGTTCAATAATAACACGATCAGGATGATACGTATCTAAGACTTCTTTTAATGATGTTTCGAAATCTCCTACTAAACTACAACAAATACATCCAGAGTTCATTTCATTGATTGTGACACCAGAATCTTTTAAGAATGTTCCATCAATTCCAATTTCTCCAAATTCATTTTCTATTAATACGATTTTTTCATTTTGATATGCTTCAGCAATTAATTTTTTAATTAATGTTGTTTTTCCAGCACCTAAAAAGCCAGAAATAATATCTATTTTACTCATATATTTCACCTCCGCTAGATTATAACACTCATAAATCATTTCATCAAATGATAATACCTATGTTATAATGATTGACAAGTAAAGGGTGATAAAAAATGAAATGTCCAATAAATAAAAAATGTGGAGGATGCTTTTATCCACATGATCAATATCAAGAAGAATTAAAAGAAAAAACATTATTTATAGAAAAAGAAATAAAGAAAACAAAATTAAAAATAGATGTAAAACCAACAGTAGCTTCACCATTAGAAAATGGTTATCGAAATAAAGCAATTGTGGCTTTTAATCAAAAATATGAATATGGATTGTATGAAGAACATAGTCAAGATATTATTCCTTATAAACATTGTTTGTTACATGAAGATATTATGGATGAAATCTTACAATATATACAAAGCTATTTAAGAAAATATCGTGTTTCTATTTATGATCGTAAAAGACATAAAGGATTATTAAGACATGTTTTGATTCGTCGAGCAATTAAAACAAATCAAACAATGGTTGTTTTAGTATGTAATGAAAATATGTGGCGAGGTTCTAAACAATTTTGTAGTCAATTAGTTAAGAAGTTTCCAAGTATCAAAACGATTGTTTTAAATGTCAATACACGTAAAACACCAATTGTTTTAGGGAATGAAGATAAGGTTCTTTATGGCAAAGGATTTATTGTTGATGAATTATGTGGGCTGAAATTTAAAATTTCACCGCAATCTTTTTATCAAATTAATCATGATCAATGTGTGAACCTTTATACCAAAGCATTATCTTTATTAGATATTAAAGGAAATGAAACAGCAATTGATGCTTATTGTGGGATTGGAACAATTGGAATGATTCTCTCACAAAATGTAAAACAAGTTATTGGAGTTGAAAGTAATAGAGACGCAATCAAAGACGCTAAAAACAATTCACGAATGAATCAACTTTCTAATATTCAATTTATTTGTGATGATGCGACTGAATTTATGAAAAAACTTGCGAAAGAGAGACATAAAGTCGATGTGGTCATTATGGATCCACCAAGAAGTGGTTCCACTAAACAATTTATGGATTCAGTGAAAATATTAAATCCTAAACAAGTTATTTATATTTCATGTGATCCAACAACACAAATTAGAGATATTCAATACTTTAAAAAGATTGGTTATCATACTCATACAATGTATCTTTATGATATGTTTCCACATACAAGACATGTTGAGTCAATTTGCCTTTTAAAAACCGTATAAAATTAACACTTTTGCATGGATAGAAGTGGCTAAATGTACGCAATTAGTAACAAATTAATAACACGGTTTAACTTAAAAAATGGAGGATAATTTTGAAAAAGAAAACTAAAAAAGTAACAACAAAATATACTTGGAAATTTTGGTGCTTAGTGATTAGTGAAATAACACTCATTGTTATCTTTATTCTTTTGTTTGGTTTATCTATTAAAGCACTTGTACAAGATATTCAAATAAATACTTATAAATATAAAGCAGAAGGAACGGTAACTGTTGCAGAATTTTATGGAAAAACATGGGTTTCTAATGGATCAGATAGTGGCTCTTCAAGTAAGTTTAGTTATATGCATTATATTATTCGTTTTGATGAAGAAGTTGGTGGGTACGCTCAATATGAATATAGTGCAAACAATATGATTGCGACAGAAAGATATTATGGAGACCGTTACCTTGTTTTATTTAATAAAGATATAAATAAGGCAGAACTTATTCAAAAAGAAGATGTTTTTATTGATAATGTGATTTTGACAATATTTATTGTTATCGTTGTACTTATATTCCTTTTAAGAAAGAAAATATATTTGTGGTTAACAAAATTAGATAAAAAAACGAAGTCATTTATTATTTACCAATAGCTTCTTTTGTTATAAAGATGATGAATTTTCAATAGTAAACATTTAGCCTTCATTGACGGATGGAAATCGTATCGTTATACTATAAGAAAGAGAGTATGTCCTAATAAAGTGAGGAAATTATGAAAATTAATCAAAAAGAAAAAGATATGCGCAGGGAAAAGATTTTAGATGTTGCTTTTCGTTTGTTTGTTGATAAAAAGATTGAATCAGTATCAATGGAAGAAATTGCTAAAGAAGTAGGTATTGGAAGAGCAACACTATTTCGTTATTTTCCTGGAAAATTAGAGTTAGTTATTGCGGTCAATACTAAAAAATGGAAAGATTATTTTGATGAGTTAGATAGTAAAAGACCGATAACATCAGTTGGTAATATTCCAGCAATAGGAAGGTTAGTATTTACGCTAGATAGTTATATTGATATGTATCAAAATAATAAAGATTTACTTCGCTATAATGATAACTTCAACCATTACGTTTCTCATTCGGGAAGAAAAGATTTACAAATGGATGAATTCAATGCGGCGCTTTATTCAGTAAATACACGATTACATATGATGTATGAAAAAGCAAAAGAGGATAAGACTTTTAGGACAGATATTCCAGAAGAAGAATTTATGAGAGTAACGGTTCATACAATGATGACGGCATGTGCTTATTATGCCGGAGGTTTTATTTGGGGTTCTAAAGAGGAGACAGATTATACTCCTGAATTAATAAAATTAAAGGAAATGATCGTTGCTTATGCAACATCAAAAAATGATACGATAAAATAGAAGAAGGAAGGTTTTAAGATGTATAAAAAAGTAAGAAAAGCAATTATACCAGCAGCGGGATTAGGAACAAGATTTTTACCAGCAACAAAAGCAATCGCAAAAGAAATGTTACCAATTGTAGATATTCCAACAATTCAATATATCATTCAAGAAGCAGTAGACAGTGGAATTGAAGAAATATTAATTATTACAAACAGTAATAAACATGCGATGGAAAATCATTTTGATAAAAACTATGAACTAGAAGAAAGATTAAAAGAATCAGGAAAATTGGAACAGGTAAAAATGATTCAAGATATTGCAGATATGGCAAATATCTATTATATCAGACAAAAAGAACCAAAAGGACTAGGACATGCGGTCTTATGCGCTAAATCATTTATTGGAGATGAACCATTTGCAGTCTTATTAGGAGATGATGTGGTTGTCAATAAAGAAGGAAAACCAGCATTAAAACAATTGATCGAACAATATGAACAAACATCAGCATCTGTTGTAGGAGTACAAACAGTAGCGAAAAAAGATGTAAGTAAATATGGAATCGTAGAACCATCAAAATCGCATCCAGCTAAAGGAAGACTTGTAAAGCTAACAGATATGGTAGAAAAACCAGCACCAGAGAAAGCACCAAGTCAAATGGCAGTATTAGGAAGATATGTATTGACTCCAGAAATCTTTGAGTTATTAGAAACACAAGGAAAAGGGGCAGGAGGAGAAATCCAATTAACAGATGCCATCAAGAGATTATTAGATAGACAAGCAGTGTATGCCTATGATTTTGAAGGGAAGAGATATGATGTTGGAGATAAATTTGGATTTATCAAAGCAACAATCGATTTTGCTTTGGATCGAGAAGATTTACATGATCAAGTAAATGATTATATTCATACGTTAGTTGAAAAGGATAAGAAATAACATCTAGAAAGCAAGGGAAACCTTGCTTTTTCAGTACAATAAATACAGCATAAGAGATAAAAAAGAAAAAAAGGCAAAAAAAGATACGAGAGAAAAACA
>JAUNWT010000138.1 GCA_030540195.1 Bacillota bacterium
TCAGGACTTATTTCGGTTCTATCTATGGAGGAAATTAATCGTACTCCTGCAATACTTTTAACTAGACAACTATAGACAAAGACCACTGCATCAGATTCCAGAGTAAATACTATTTTCCAGTAACTGAAAACGGTGACAGAAGATACTTTGCAAAAAAGACTGACTGCATGGTCATTGAGTCATTTGATCGACAGTTTCTGGCAAATATCGCTGATAAGCTTTATCTAATGGAAGAAGTACCCAAACATGAACTAGTATCAAAGGAATTTTATGCTCCTAAGGAAGCACCTAAGAAAGAAAAGAAAAAGTATATTCCTCCAATGAATCATCCATGGAGAAAAGACAGCTTTGCGAATTATGCTGCAAAACAAAAGCACCGTTGTGGTGCTCATGTTTGATTATCATTAAAATATAGGAAACACCTAATTATTTTAAATTACCTTTATTTATTGCTCGTTCCAGTCC
Organism: Bacillota bacterium; assembly: GCA_030540195.1. Lineage (GTDB taxonomy): Bacteria > Bacillota_I > Bacilli_A > Erysipelotrichales > Coprobacillaceae > Faecalibacillus. Next base: position 466 of record JAUNWT010000138.1, read on the forward strand.
CCTTTTTCATTGTTTTCTGCATAAGTTCTTTCTATTATAACTATTTTTAATTACCCATAATCAACAGGTCAATCCAATTATTGAAATCATTTTTACACATAAAAGCCAAGAAAATTGAAACTATCATTTCTTATTTTGATAATCACCTGTGGAATGTGGGTATTCAAATAACTATTTCATTTCAAAAAGTATTATCAGCAATATTGTTAAACCAATATGTAATCCAAACCAACCAAACCAAGCTATTCCAAATGTACTAGATAACCACACACAAACAAAATATCCTATAACAGCGACTACAGGTGTATATTTCCATTCTTTATATACAAGATAACTTAAAAACAAATAAAATAATGTAATAAAAATATTTGTATAATCATCATCAATATTGCTTAGTAACACTGAAAAATTAATAATATTAAATATTAAAAGTACAAAAGATAATAATAATCGTCTGATTTTCAACATATAAGTTTACTCCCTTTACCAAAATAATTGCGGATATATTGCTCTGCTTTGTGTGTCATCTATAATTTCAATTGCTTTTATATCTGAAAATGTATTTTTTATCTGTATTAAATTCTCATAAGTGTTTTTCTTATCAGTTTCCACAAAGTAAATTGATAAAATTCCATTTTTAAAATAATATTCATAATTTAAGCATATATCAGTATTATTAATATATTCAATTTCAATTACATCAGTGATTTCTACACTCTTAATATCTATTTTGTTTATATTCACTTTATCTTGAGAGCATCCTGTACATAGCAAACAGATTAAGATTATTAATATTATTTTTAATTTAATAATGTGATACTGATGATGATGATGATGAGCAAGATGTAAAATCTGCATCGTTTACTCCTATATGATATGTACATTTACTTTTAATTTGATTAGATAATTTTGAAGGTGTATTAGCATTTGAATTAATGGTTAGTTTTATGTTACTCACAGAGTTCCATGTTTTTGTAGCAAAATGCGTACAATTATCTGCAGGTGCCCAAGTTTTTCCGTACGAATTTATTACAGAATTCAACCTAGAATAAGCAATAGGACTAAAAGTTTGTTTTGCATAGGTGACTTGTGAAGAATTATTTGCATAACCAGATCGTTTGTTTCTTTCATAATTATACCATACTCCATTATATCCAGTTATAAAAGAAGGCCATGTTCCTATTGAACAAAATTGATTTGAAGATAAAGATTTTGTTCCATATGATCTTGTCTTCTGATAGTTTCTTACTGTGATCCATGCATGTCCTTGTAATCCTAGCGAGGTTAGAGAACTATTTCCTGATGTCGAAGAATAAATCGTTAATACTCCGGCTACTTGGTCATCTAATCCATATGGCTCAGCATAACTCATTTCAGATAAATCTATCATGTCATTTTCTATTAACTCACGTAAAGTTGGATATTTAGGTTCTAACGCTTCAATATGATTAGGAAAAACCATAGCAAATGTGATAGCAATACAAATAAATGATAACAATTTAATTTTTCTATTCATTTAAAATCCTCCCTTTTTTAAAATTTAAAATTATTCGCTAAGTTCAAGAAAAATGTTGCTACTAGATCATCAAATTTAGCTTAACATCAGATTTTCTACTTCATATGAAACTGGAAAAGTAAACATTGAAGAGAAATGGCATCTGTGATTCTTAGAATGATTGTGGACACAGAAATCTTCAGTATCAAAATGATATGCCCACTTCAATTAAGGAAGCATATTACAAGTATTGTTATGGGATTTTTTGAATAAGTTAACGTAAAGCAACAATTTACTTAAAAAAGCGAAATTATTTTTAATTACCCATAATCAACAGGTCAATCCAATTATTGAAATCATTTTTACACATAAAAGCCAAGAAAATTGAAACTATCATTTCTTATTTTGATAATCACCTGTGGAATGTGGGTATTCAAAAAATTATTTAATAAATTAATTATGATTGAAAAAATGCTTTATACCTCCTCTCTTTTAAATATGCTTTTATTATTAATCAATCATATTTATATTTCTAATCTTATTATAATGTTTTTTTGGGAAAAGGAATAGTGCTTTTGTATATAATGCAAATATTTTGATGATGAATTCATAATGCCTAAAACGGAACGAAAATAATGTGGAATTTAGTCGTTCAGGATTATATTTTCATAA
>JAUNWT010000139.1 GCA_030540195.1 Bacillota bacterium
TCGGTGCTTATGAAATTTAATTTTCACTAACCTGTGGTTTGTGGGTATTCAAATAAAATTTTGATTTTTCTCTAGTTTTGAATACGACTTCTTTACTCAAATCTATATTTTCAATAACAAGCTTAAGCAGCGAATCTAGAATAATTGCTAAATCAAGAGATTCAATTTCTAAAAGATTGCTTTCAAAATATAAATTCCAATGAATATTCTTATCTTTGTAAACAAGCATAACAGTATTAAAAATATTGTTAATAACACTATTTTCTGTTTCTATAAATTGTGTATTATTTTCGATATTTTGCAGTTTTGAACAAAGATTTTTTTTGAATACCCATAATCTGCAGGAAACAGTATTTTGAGTCTTTGTTTGTTCTTTCTATTGTCTGTTTAAAAGGATTCCGTTAAAAATGTATTTATGGCATACCTGTGGTTTGTGGGTATTCAAAAGATTTTTTATGTTCTTATTTTGTTTCTCTTTTTTTAAAATGAGAAGAACATTTTCTAAACAATGTTTTAATTTTCTATTCTCATCATTAATACTCTTTGTTGCTTCAATGAAAAATTTCATATTTTCAAATTCAGAATATTGAATATTTTTTTTTTTGAATACCCATAATCTGCAGGAACAGTCTTTTTAATCTTTGTTTGTTCTTTGTTTCTTATACTGTTTAAGAGGAACTTATTAAAGACGTGTTTATAGCATACCTGTGGTTTGTGGGTATTCAAAATTTTTTTTCATCTGTTTATAATTTTCTTCTTTCAAAATGTTGTATAATACATAGTTTAGAATCAGCAAAATAGATAAACTAATCAAAAGAGTAAAGTATGTTTGTTGGTCAACTTGATTAGACAATAAATTTAAAAAGCTATATGCTAATGTGCAGAAAGAAATAGAAATGATAATAACCAATATGAGCAAGGATTTGCTATAGGCAAAATTTCTTTTTTTCATAATCTTAGACGAAAAGAAACTTAATGAACAAAATAACAGCTTACTAAATAAAGAAACCAAAAGTAGTAAACGAGGTGTTGAAAAAATAAGTGATATACTTTTATGAAATATATTTTGAAACATAAACAATGAAAATATATTTGAGATGATAATTAATGTTTCAACATAGAGTAGTAAAAATATAATTTCAATAGAAGAATTACCAGAATACCTGTAACATATTAAAAATGCGATAGCATTGATAAGAAACAGTGAAATTTGATCAATAGTAGTAAAATATGATGAAACTGTTAAAATAACCAATGATAACATAAACAAACAATAACTATGTAAAGGTTTGTATTTTTCATTTCTATTTATACATTGTGATACAAAATATACATATCCTAATGATTCAAAAAAGTTAACAACAAAATCCCCCATAATATGAACTTATCCTCCTTCTCTTAAAAATTGCATCCACTTTTCATGAACGTCTTTTATCTTTCTACGGCTGATATAATACTTTTCTTCGCTATTTAAAGTTACTTCATCTTTGTAAATATAAGACACAAAATTCAAGTTTATAATATCAGACTTATTGATTTGAACAAAAAACGGTGAAAGATCCATAAGTATATCTTTTAAATTCATTCTTGATTCAAATTGTTTATCGTTGTAATAAAAAATACACTTATCCCTCATTTTTGAAATAACTGTAATATCTCTTTGAACAAGAGAATATTCAATACCAAATGATGAGATTTTAAGTATCTTATTCTTATTCATATAAAATTGCAGACAACGATCAATTTCAGATATCCCCTTATATTTTAAATCCTTCTTTAAAATATAAGAAAATGGTGAAACAGTGAAAGAATTAAATACATATGTTGTGTAAGAACTAATAAACATAATGAGAATATTTATATTAGAACTTCTAATTTGATTACATATACTGATTCCATTATATTGATTAATTTCAACATCTATAATAAGTAAATCAAATGAATGAATGTCTACCAATAACTGCTCAGGTGAAGAAAATGTAGAGATTGAAAAATCATTTATACCAATTTTATTAATCCTTTCAACTATAATATCCTTTACTTCATCCATAAAAACAGAATCATCATCTACTATCGCAATTTTCATTGTATTAATCATCCTTTCACAAAAAACGAATAATATTTTTTCAATATCATTAATAGAGTGGTTGAAAATATTATACTATATGAAGATTTTTTTAAGCAAAAAAAACAAAAAAAACAAAACTATAGATTCAGCCAAAACATTCAGTATATATGCACATTTTAAAAAAATAAGATTAAGAAGAATATCTATTATTTTGAATACCCACATTCCGCAGGTGATGATCAAAATAAGAAATGACAGTATCAGTTTTCTATGTATTTATGCGTAAAAATAATTTCAATAATTGGATTTACCTGTTGATTATGGGTAATTAAATCTATTATTATTTTAATTATAATGATTTTTAACATATTTTTTATGATAGTTTCTAAATACTTCTTTCTGGACTGCCTGATAATAATCTCATTTTTAAATATCTGATAAATATTTAATATTGAGCAAAAAATATATTCATTGTTAAAAATCATCGCTCAGTTTAAGAAAAATGTTGCTACTAGATCATCAAATTTAGCTTCACATCA
>JAUNWT010000140.1 GCA_030540195.1 Bacillota bacterium
GTTTAGATTTAATAAAAGACTTACCAGAAGGAGATGAAATCGATATGTGTGAAGGAATGGAAAGAATGGCAGAAGGATTTAGAAGTGAAGGTAGAAAAGAAGGAAAGTTAGAAGAAAAGAAAAGTACACTCAAAGAACAATTAATAATTAAACTAGGGAATCTTTCAAATAATTTAGAAGTACAACTTACAAATGCCTCACTTGAAAAATTAAATGTATTAACACGTAATATATTTAATATTACAAGTGAAGAAGACGTTTTAAGAATTATTAATTAAAATAAAAAGATTTCAACTGTTAGAAATAATGGTTGAAATTTTTAATTATTTTTTCTAATTTTGTAAGAGCTTTCATTGATGCGCGTTATTATGTTAAAATAACGATAAAGGTGGGATTGAAATGGATGATTTTTTAAGAGAAATACAAACATCTCTATTTAGAGAATGGATCAACAATCAAAAAAGAGATTATTATCATCTTCATCAAAGTGAAACAGATCCAGATGCAATTATTATAGAAAATGAATATTGTTATAGCTATGTAACCTTTAATCCACAATGTATCATTGAATTATGTGTAATGAATAAAAGAACAGATGAAATGGCCTTTTATCTCCATTTTCAATTCAAAACACTTAAACATGCTGTTTCTTTATTTGAAGAAATGGATCAATGTATTAAAAAGATGGTTGATCAACCAATGTGTCGTCTTCTACTATGTTGTAGTGGAGGAATGACAACTGCTTTTTTTGCGGATAAAATAAAAAATGGTATTAAAGTATTAAATTTAAATATGGAAGTAGCAGCTACTTCTTATCAAAAAATATACAATGTTGCTCAAAATTATGATGTGATTTTACTTGCACCACAGGTATCTTATGTTAAATTACAAGTCGAAAAAGTATTTAAAAACAAACTTGTTTTAAAAATACCAACACAAATCTTTGCTTCTTATAATGTCGGAGCATTGATTACTTTTGTAGAAGAATCTTTAAAACATAAAGAAAATAAATATAATGGTTATGTTGAACCATTAGCTTCTATGATGGAAATTAAAACAAAGAAAAATATTTTAGCGGTATCTATTAATGCCAATGGTGAAAATAGTCATATTTCTTATCGTTTATATAATCCTCATCAAGATATTGTCTTAGATAGTAGTATTATTAAAAGCAATATTAAGCTTCATGATGTATTGGATGCTTTAGATACGGTCGTTTTACAAAATGAAATGATTGATGTGATTTCTATTGCTTTACCAGGAGTTATGGTTGAAGGAAATATATATTCGGGAATTATCGAAGGTGGCAATCATCAATTAAAAGAGCTTTTAGAAAAAAGATATGAAAAAGAAATTTATCTCATTAATGATGTTAATGCAGCCGTTGTTGGTTACTATGCTTCACAAAATGAATATAAATCACTTGCTTTTTTATTCCAACCAATTGGACGTATGGCGGGAAGTGGGATTATCGTTAATGGACAACTCGTAAGAGGGATGGATCATTTGGCAGGTGAAGTAGCGCTTTTACCTTTAAAACTTTCTGATGATTATTTAACTCTAGCCAATACTCCAGAAGGTACTTTGGAGTTGGTTACTAAAAATATTATGAGTATTATTGCTATTGTGGCTCCAGAGGCAATTGTTATTTTTAGTGATTTGATTTTAGACAGTCAAGATGTCAGTGATGAAATCAAAAAAGCATTAAGTCAATATCCTTTAAAAGTGTATCCACAAATTATTAAAGTGGAAAATATCTTAGAATATATATTATTAGGAGCAATGATTTTAAGCGCAAAGGAGTAAGAAAATGAAAATTATTTGGCATGGACATTCGTGTTTTGAAATATCAGGAAAAGAAGGAACAATTGTTTTTGATCCTTATCAAATGAATTCAGTTCCTGGATTAAATCCTTTAAAATTGAAGGCAAATCTTGTGTTGTGTTCCCATGAACATGAAGATCACAATGCAAAAAATTGTGTAGAAGTAGCACTAAAAGATTTTAAAGTGACATGTATTGAAACCTATCATGATCATCATCAAGGAAATCATCGTGGTAAAAATACGATTCATATTGTTGATTTTGAAGACATGAAAGTTGTTCATATGGGAGACATTGGTTATGTGATGGATGATGTTTCAAGGTTTAAAAACTGTGATGTTTTAATGATTCCTATTGGAGGCTATTATACAATTGATACCAAAGAAGCTTTAGAATACATTGAACGTATACACCCTCGTATTATCATACCAATGCATTATCGCAGTCATGAATTTGGTTACGATGTTTTATCAACCAATGAAGAATTTATTCAACAATCATCTTCTGTTACTTATGTTGATAATTGTTTAGAAGTTAATAAGGATACAAAAACACAAACAGTTGTATTTAAAAAAACAAGGAATTAATTTTTATACTGAACCGACTTTGTTGGACAAAAAATAATTAACTTAATGATAAGGCTTG
>JAUNWT010000049.1 GCA_030540195.1 Bacillota bacterium
AATACTGCAATGAGAGAATTATTCTTACAAATCGTTTATGGACGTACTCAATCTGCATTCTCTGAAGGTGGATTAGTTGTAGGTGCTGGTCTTGAAGACTTAGGTAAAGGTTTAAGATCAATGGTTGGTACATCTTACTCAACTAAATTAAAAGGTCCTCGTTACTTAGAATTAACTGAAGGATATATCACAAGAATTGCTTTAGATGATAATAGTGAAATTATTGGATATGAATTCGTTAACTTAGGTAGAATGATGGAAATGATTAAAGATGGAAAAGATGCTAATGAAGCTTTAGAAGCTGCTAAAGGTAACTACGGTAGATTCAACGATGCTGCTAAATACATCGATCCAAGAAAAGAATAATAGGAGGATACGAAAAAATGGCATTATTTGAAAGTTATGAAAGAAGAATTGATCAAATTAACGCTGCATTAGCTAAATATGATATCAAATCAATCGAAGAAGCAAAAGCTATTTGTGATGAAAAAGGTATCAACGTTTATGATATCGTAAAATCTACACAACCAATTTGTTTCGAAAACGCTTGTTGGGCATATACAGTTGGTGCTGCTATGGCAATTAAAAATGGTGATACTAAAGCAGAAGATGCTGCTAAAACAATCGGTGTTGGATTACAATCATTCTGTATTCCAGGATCAGTTGCTGATGATCGTAAAGTAGGTTTAGGTCATGGTAACTTAGGAGCAATGTTATTAAACGAAAACACTCAATGTTTCGCTTTCTTAGCTGGACATGAATCTTTCGCTGCTGCTGAAGGTGCAATCAAAATTGCTGAAAAAGCTAACAAAGTTAGAAAAAATCCATTAAGAGTTATCTTAAATGGTTTAGGAAAAGATGCTGCTAAAATCATCTCAAGAATCAATGGTTTCACTTATGTAGAAACTCAATTCGATTATTTCACTGGAGAAGTTAAAGAAGTATCTAGAACTGCTTATAGTGATGGTCCACGTGCTAAAGTTAACTGCTATGGTGCAGATGACGTACGTGAAGGTGTTGCTATCATGCATAAAGAAGGTGTAGATGTATCAATCACTGGTAACTCTACTAACCCTACTCGTTTCCAACATCCAGTTGCTGGAACATACAAAAAAGAATGTATCGAACAAGGTAAAAAATACTTCTCAGTTGCATCTGGTGGTGGAACTGGACGTACTTTACATCCTGATAACATGGCTGCTGGTCCTGCTTCTTATGGTATGACTGATACTATGGGACGTATGCACAGTGATGCTCAATTCGCTGGTTCTTCATCAGTTCCTGCTCACGTAGAAATGATGGGATTAATCGGTATGGGTAACAACCCAATGGTTGGAGCTACTGTAGCTGTAGCCGTTGCTATCGAAGAAGCTTGTAAATAATTTATAAACTTATATTAAAAAGTCTCGATTATATCGGGACTTTTTATTTTTCTCTTTTTTATTTCACAAAGTATAGTATCTCCTAACCTTTGTAATTTTATGGGTTGTTTTTCATTTGCCATATTTTCGCCAACTTTTTGCCAACCCGCTAGATTTTATGGCATAAAAAAAGAACCTACCCAAAATTAATTGAGTAAGTTTTTGTTTAATAATTTAAATTTTAATTGCTAAGTCATTTGCTTGCCAAATAGCATGTTTTAAATTAGCTACTTTATCAGCATCACCTATGATATGTACATTATTATTTTCTTCAAATAACTTTTCATTAACATATCCTATTGATGTTACAATCGTATCACAATTTAATTGTTTTTTATATCCTTTGCTATCTTCTATAAAAACAGCATCTGGTAAAATAGCAAGAGTTTTAGCTGATGTATAAATGGGGACATTGTAAAATTTAAATGCATCTCTTAAAAAACTTGTATTGGCCATACATGAACCAGGTACTTTTAAAATATCATCTGCCATCTCTATAATAAATGGATGTTTCCCTTGTAATGCAAGTTCATAAGCAATTTCACAACCAGTAAGTCCACCACCAATAATAGCCACTTGGTCATTACAAAGCATATTATTTGCTAAAAAATCAACAGCATTTATTGCATATTCATTACCTGAAACATTAAGTTTCCTTGTACTACTGGCTCCTGTAGCTATAACATATTCATCATAATTCAATTCTTCTAATTCTTTGATTTCAGTATCATAATGTACTTCAATATTATTTTTTTCAATCATGTCTATATAAAATTGGAGTAAATCTCGATCTTTTTCTTTAAAAGAAAAACTTGCTGCTTCATTAAAGACACCACCTAGACGATCTGTTTTTTCATAAATACAAACTGTATGTCCTCTTTTTTTAGCTTGTAAAGCATATTCCATACCTGCAATACCACCACCAATAACAGCGATTTTCTTTGGATCATTTGTCATCTTTACAGCATACTTCTTTTCATTCCTTGTATATGGATTAAGCGCACAAACCCCTGTTGGTTGTTTTAAATCAGCTACAGTACCAGAATCTTTCCACATACCGATAGGCATACAACCCACATGACAAGAAATACATGGTCTAATTTCAGAATATCTTTCCTCTTTAATCTTTGTCAAATAGAGTTCATCCGCTAAAAATTGTCTTGCGAGTCCAACACCATCAATTTTATTTTCATTAATTGCATTTGATGCTTCATCAATTTGCATACGTCCAGCACAAATAACAGGTTTTGTTGTATATTTTTTTATTTCTATACCATCTTCTAAATTGCAATTTAATGGCATATAAACTGGTGGATGTGCCCAATACCAAGAATCATAAGTCCCATTATCAACATCAAAACCATCATATCCTGCTTCTTCTAATAACATAATTGCCTGTTTAGATTCTTCCATCGATCTTCCTATCTCTTTAGAAATATGATCTTGAGGAATAATTCCTTCATTAAAATTCTTTACTTTTGATGTCACAGAATATCTTAAAATAACTGGATAGTCTCCTCCACATTTAGCCTTGATTGCACGTACGATCTCACATGCAAATCGATATCTATTTGTCAAAGATCCACCATATCTATCCGTTCTATGATTTGTATAAGGCATTGTAAATTGATCTAATAAATAACCCTCGTGGACTGCATGAATTTCAATGCCATCTACACCATTTTGTTTACATAAATAAGCTGTTTCTGCCATTCCTTGAATGCATTCGTTAATTTCCTTTTCACTCATTTGTTTAGTTTTCCATTCAGGCTTCCAAACATTTGGTAACCCTGCATCAGCACTTACATTTGATTTTCCTAACTTCATAAATAAATTAGCAAACTTATATTTTTTCCATAATTCATTGGGCATTAAAGAATTTCTTCCTAATCCAACCGATAATTGAAAAAAGACTTTTGAACCATATCCATGTATTTCTTCCATGACCTCTTTTACACCTTTAAAAGCTTCAGGGTGTTTCCAGATAGGTTTATGTCCCATCATTGAATAAAGAGGAACAGCCCCCGGAATAATCAAACCAACTCCATCTTTTGCCCTTTCAACCAATAAATCGTGTGTTTCTTCTTCGTAACCTTTATTTGTGAGCCATCCAATCATTGTTGTACTTTCCATTGGACACATAACAAAACGATTTTTAATTTCACATGTTCCAATTTTCATTGGCGAAAACAACTTTTCATATTCTTTCTTCATCCTCTTCCTCCTATTTAACCAACATGTGTTTGATTTCTTACAAATCTATTATATAATTTGTTTATAAATAGACACAAACACCAAATAGATTAAAAACTGTAGGATATCCAACAGTTTTTAATCTATTTGTTGGAAAGGACATTTTATGAAAGATAAACGCATCGAAAAAACTTTAAAAAATATAGAAAATTCTTTTTTATATTTATTAGAAATTAAAAAATTTCAGAATATTACGGTTACTGATATTTGTAAGAAAGCAAACATTAATCGTTGTACATTTTATGCTCATTATGATAATACTTTTGTCTTATTAGAAGCACTTCAGAAAAAATTAGTAAATGAATTTTTAGAATCCTTCAATGAATATAACTTTGATACGAATTCAAAAAAGATGATTGATTTATTATTCAAAGAAATAAAAGAAAACAAAAAGCTATTTAGTTTACTCTTTTCTTTTGAAAACCAGGAAAACATTGCAAAACTTATCGAAGAAAATATGAAACAACAAACAATAGATCATTGGTTAAAAGAAAGTAATATTTCTATTGAAGAAGCAGATTTATTATTTAGTTATATTGTTAGTGGTGGAAATGCTATATTAAAAAAATGGTATGATTCAAACTTTTCAATTGATGAAGACAAAGTAAAAAAATTATTTGATCAAGTAATCAAATATGGATTATATGATTTTATATATACAAAATAAAGAAAAAAGAACTTTGAATCGCTATTCATAAGTTCTCTTTTCATATTAATATTCTATATTTTTAACCAAGAACTGTTGTCCTGAAATAATTGTTTTTTGACGACTACCACATTTAGGACATACTCCCTTACATTTCATAACATTATAAAATGCCTCGCATTCATTACAGGTCGCTTGTCCTTTAACAACAATACATTTCAATGTACTTTCTTTTAAAATAGGATAATCTTCTATGACAACTGGATAGTATTTTTCAAAGAAAACAGGTAAATATCCCGTTAGTTCTCCTACTTCTAAAGTTATTTTCTTAATAGAATCTATTTTGTTATCTAAAGCAATTTGATTACATAAATCAACTGCTTTTTTTAATGCGCCTATTTCATGCATGATTAATCCTTCTTTAATTTAGAAATAATAGATTTTCCTGTTTTTTTACCAACTTCTTTTAAAACAGCAGGTACAAGTTGCTCATAGGTTACACCAAAAGCATCATGATCTCTACTTAAATGAATGGCATCAAATTTACATCTTGTTGTACATAATCCACAACCAATACAAATATTTGGATCAACACGTGCTGCTCCACAGCCTAAACATCTAGATGTTTCAATTTTGATTTGTTCTTCTGTTAAAACGCCTCTTTCATCTTGATTTGTTTTATATTTTGTTTCATCAATTTTAACACGTTGTCTAGGATTGTGATCATAATCACCAAATTCAATATTATTTTTATCTAAATATTTGAAATTATCTCTTCTTACTCGACCTAATGTTAAAGAATGTCCTTTATTTACAAAACGATGTAAGCTTTCAGCCCCTTCTTTACCAGCTGCAATCGCATCAATAGCAAAACGTGGTCCTGTATAAACATCTCCACCAACAAAAATATCTTCTTGGCCTGTTTGATAAGTCCAATTATCTGCTTTAGCTGTTCCACTTGGAAGAACTTCCACTTTAGAATCTTTTAATAAATCATCCCAAACAATTGTTTGTCCAATAGCCGTAACAATCGTATCACATTCAAGTGTCAAAGTATCTTCTTCATCATAGATTGGATTAAATCTACCCACATTATTTTTTACTTGTGTACATCTTTTTAAGACAATACCTATTACTTTTCCATCACGAGTAAGAATTTCTTTTGGTCCCCACCCACATTGTGTTGTGACACCATCATGTAATGCTTCTTCCATTTCTTCTTCGCTTGCAGGAAGTTCATTTCTCTTTTCAAGAGAAGCCATAACAGTAGAATCACCATTTCTAATAGCCACTCTTGCACAATCAACCGCTACGTTACCTCCACCAATAACAACGACTCTTCCTAAATTATCATTATGTTCTTTTAGAAAATCAACCCCTGCATAAACACCGTCTGCATTTTCCCCTTCAACATTAAGTTTACGAGAACCTTGAGCTCCAATAGCCACGTAGAATCCTTTATAACCTTCTTCTCTTAAATCATCAAGAGTAATATATTTTCCTACATGAACACCACATTTAATTTCTACACCCATTTGTTTTAAAACATCGACTTCTGCTTGAACAATATCTTTTTCTAGTCTAAATGAAGGAATACCATATTGCATCATTCCTCCAGGTAATGGATTTTTATCAAAAACAGTTACTTGATGGCCATAGACAGCAAGATAATACGCACAAGATAATCCAGCTGGTCCTGCTCCAATAATAGCAATCTTTTCACCACTACCTTTTTTATAATAGAAATCAGGTAAATATCTATTTTCTTTATTTAATTCTCTTTCAGCAATAAAACGTTTGACTTCATCAATCGCTACTGGTGAATCAATATCACCTCTGGTACATACTTGTTCGCAATATCTTGAACATACACGACCACAAATCGCTGGAAAAGGATTTTCTTTTTTAATGATAGCAAGAGCTTCATCATATTTTCCTTGAGCCGCCTTTTTCAAATATCCTTGGACACTAATGTGAGCTGGACAATTTGTCTTACATGGTGCTGTTCCTGTTTCAGGAACAACATGATCTCTATTAGTAAGAAAATCAGGTTGCCAATGTTTAGGTCCAAAAACTAAATGATTATTAGGAATTTCTTTATTATGTATTTTTGTAGGTAATTTTTCACAAAGTTTTTGTCCGAGTTTGACTGCATTTTGTGGACATACTTCCACACATCCTCCACAAGCCACACATTTTTCTTTATCAACATGAGCTACATAGTTTGAAGATGAAAGATTTGGCGATTGGGTATACCATGATGTTTTTAAAGCCATACATGTATCCCAACGACAGTTACAAATAAATAATGAAAAATCTTTTCCATCAATATTTGAAAGTTGGTGAACCGCTCCACGTTTTTCAGAAACTTTAATGATTTCTTCCGCTTCTTGACGCGTAATACGTCTTGCTTTTCCCATTCGAATACAACTTTCTGCATAATGTCCTAAGTTGATACAGTAATCTCCTTCAAGATCTCCTGTTCCTTCATCAACCATAACTCTTAGTTTTCGACACTCACAAGGAGCCACCGCAATACTGTCCCCTGCTTTATCAAGCCAATAAGAAATTTCTTCATATTTAACTTTTCTTGTTTCATGTTCAATTGCTTCTTCTACAGGAATAGCACGCATTAAAGCATTCCCCATTGGGACAAATCCTGAAATCTTTTTTTGTAAGTCTAAAACATAATTTAAGAAAGCAGGTGCCATTTCTGGAAAAGCATCAGATCTTTCTTTTGTCATGACCGTTGTTTCCATTGCTCCTGGCGCAAATACTGGAAGTTGTACCATATCTTCTCCGTCAGGGGCACTACAATATTCTAAGATACCTACCTGACAAATATCATCAACAAACTTTGCAGTTTCAACTAAGTTTTTCCCTGTTAATTTTGTAAGATCTTTAACATAATAAGGTGTTCTTAGCTTCATTTTAAGTAAAAAATCTACTTGTTCGTCATTTAATTGACGATCAAAGAAGATGTATTCCCATGATTTTTCATTAGCCACAGGATTTAACATATTCATATGTTTTACAAGTTTAATCAAATTTTTTCTAGGTTTTGGGTTTTCTTGTTTATAAGCATTATAAGCTTCTAAACAACGTTTTTCTCCTTCAGTTAATTTTTTAGCCATATTCACATTCCTCCATTTATTATTTTATCACTTGTATAAAAAAATACGTGGGACAATATTGCAAATATGTCCCATAATAAATAAAATAAAGGTGGTGATATAAATGAAAACACATAATAAAATATTTAACACGTTTAATAAACTCATTCAAACTAAAGCTTTTGATGATATTACGGTTTTAGAAATATGTCAAAAAGCCCATGTTTCGACATCTTCTTTTTACCGTCATTATAAAGATAAATATGATGTGATGAATGATAATTATAAAAGAATCTTGGATCAATATATGCATAGTAAAAATAATCATAACTTTGAAGATATCTTTATTAATTTATTTAAAATGAGTAAAGAACTTCATTATTTAAAAAATGCTTTTGACTATACCGGAATCAATTCTTTAGGAGATTTTATCTATCAATATTCCTATAATACCGTTATTGATATGTGTAAAATAAAAAACATCCAATTTGAAGATAAAGATCTTCTTTTATTAGATGTTTTTTGTGGTGGTGCTTCTATCATGTATCAACATTATATTCTTAGTAAATATGATTTATCACCGCAACAAGCTGGTAAAACACTTTATCAAATGTTTCCTGATATTTTCAAAATTTCATGGTAAAAAATAACGATACTTTTAATTTTCTTTTATGATTTGATGATCCTTTAGTAATTTTTCAATAACTGTTCCTTTAATACTTCTTATTAAAGGCTTTTTAATTATATTTAAAGGACCTATATTCATTTCTAAGGGTGATTTGCCATCCATTAGTTTTACTGAGCTATCTAAAAGTTCTCGAATATCATAAACACTGCCCCATACTTCTGGAATACCTCGATCAACACCTAATAAACCATAAACAGCTTCCATGGCTGTTCTTACCGAATATTCTGTGGTAAAAACAGTATCTCTTGGTGTATGGGCAAATTGGCCTAAAAAGGCAAAGTTTACTGCACCATCAACAATGACATCAGGTCGATCTTCTTTTCTTCTTGGCATAAAGAAGGCCGTAATATAAGGCATCATCGTTGGTATACAAACCGCACTATTTGTTGCATAATCTTCTATCAATTCTTTTGGAACGCCAATGTGATACAACCATTCCATCGTGATTTCTTTTCCTGTGCAATCTTTCATTGACTTTTTAATATAATCACCGGGAATATCCGTAAACAATCCATAAACCCAAATACAGACTTTGTCTTTATCTTGTTTTTTAAATTGGCCTTGACGGTTAATGGTCCAACTTAAAAGCCATGATGAATCTTGACAGCTGACAATGCCGCCTGTAACAACATGCCCTGTTTTAGGATCTCTTTGACAAATATTCGTAATATAAAGAATGATTTTATCATCTAATGTTGTAATTGTCGCTGATTCCCAATTTGTTTTTTGAATATCGCTACAAAATTTTTCAGGATTACCAAAAGATTTATCTTGTTTAGCAATATTTTTCCATAAATTCCAACATCCGCTTGTTCGCATTTCTGCATTATTATTGGGTGCATGATTTTGATCTCCATAGATTGTCCCTTCTGTACAACTTCCATTAGTAATAAAAACAAGATCATTTTTATTAAGGAAAATTTCTTTTTCTGTTCCTTTTACTTTACATTGAATCGTTTTAGCAACTTTTTTATCAGGCTTAATATCAAATAAAACATTTGTCACTTCAATATTAAATTGAAAATCAACACCGTGTTTTTCAAGATACTTTTGCATTGGTAAAATAAGTGATTCATATTGATTATAACGGGTAAATTTCAAAGCACTAAAATCTGGTAAGCCCGAAATATGATGGATAAAACGTTGAAAATAAAGTTTCATTTCTAAAGCACTATGCCAATTTTCAAAAGCAAACATGGTACGCCAATACATCCAAAATGTCGAATTAAAAACTTCTTCATCAAAAACATCTTCAATTGTTTTATCATAAAGGTCTTCATCTTTTGTCATAAAAAGTTTCATGATTTCCATACAACCTTTTTGACTTAAATTAAATTGCCCATTGGTTTTAGCATCTTGTCCCCTATTAACAGTTGCACGACATAAAGAATAGTTTGGATCTTCTTTATTAAGCCAATAAAACTCATCTAATACACTGGCATCTTTGATTTCTAATGAAGGAATACTTCTAAATAAATCCCATAAACATTCAAAATGATCTTCCATTTCACGACCACCTCGCATGATATAACCTCTAGAAGGATCGAAAATGCCATCACAGGCACCACCAGCAATATCCATTGCTTCTAAAATATGAATATTTTTCCCAGGCATTTGTCCATCCCTTATTAAAAAACATGCTGCTGCCAAGCTCGCAAGACCACTTCCTATTAAGTAAGCGTTTTTATTTTCAACACCTTCTGGTTTTTTAGGTCTCGCAAAAGCTTCATAATTTCCCTTTGTGTAATAAATTCCTTTCTCATTTTTATCATACTTTCCTAATTCCGTGTTTCGATACGTATTGATTTTTTCTTTATCCATTTTATTTTCTTTTGTTTTCTTTATTAAAAGCATTAATGATGATAGTGTCATTAAAATTCCTAATCTTTGTAAATTTTTCTTATCCATAAATACTCACCTTTCCTCTAAAATCAGTTTAAGTATTCCCATTTTCATTATAAAATTCACAAAAAAAGAAATGATCATTACAACCATTTCATTCTATTTATTATAATATTTATCAATTTCCTTTAAACAATCTTTTACCTGTTTTGAAGGATTCTTTTTATAAAGCAAGCCATAAGGCATTTGATAGTCCCAATCAACATGTAGAGTAATTAAGGAAGGATGAATACTATCCCAAGCATCAAGTGTAAGTAATAGACATCCTTCCTCTTCACAACGATTGAAGGTATCTAAGTCATAGAAGTAACCTACATCTTCTAAAATGATTTGTGGATAAAATGTTTGCATATCCTTTCTAAAATCATCAATATTTAAACAATCACCACTGCTGACACATAAAAGTTTTTCATTATATAAATCAGTTATTGAAAGTTTTTCTTTTTTTGCAAGAGGATGACTTCTAGGAAGTGCCACACAAACATTATAAGTTCCTAATTGTTTGCAAGAAGCAAAAGAAAGAATTTGATTTGAGTTAAACGCACCAATTAAAAAATCAAATTTCTTACCTAATGATTGATATACTTCCATAATTTTATCATGATCGTCTTCATAAGGAACAACACGTAATTTATAATGTTGTGACAAGGTTGGTATACTATGCCATAAGTCAATAAATTCTTTTGCTGGGTTTAAAAATGAAGAACCAATACGAATCATAGAAGATGTTTTCTCTTGGATTTGATTTAAAAAATTATCTGAATTCTCGATAAGCATTTTAGCTTCATCATAAACTTTTTGTCCTTGTACTGTCAGTTTGATTCCTTGATGCGTACGATCGACTAATTTTATGTGTAGATGTTCTTCTAACGCATTTATTTGTTTCATCACACTTGCCGGTGTAATATACATTTTTTGTGCTGCTTTAGAAAAACTTCCCGTTTCTACAACATAAATAAAAGTTTTTAAAAGAGGATTATACATGGTATCTCTCCTTTCAGTATTTACTTTTAGTAAATACATTGTATCCTAGATGGTTATTCTAATCAATAGAGAATAATTTATAATTTATATGAAAAATCATAGAAAGGAAGGATTTCAATGAAAAAGAATTTAGGTTTTGGTTGGATGAGATTACCTCAACTTTCTGAAGATCCAACAAATATTGATTTCGATCAAGTAAAACAAATGGTTGATACTTTTTTAGATGCTGGATTCAACTATTTTGACACAAGTTTTGTTTATCATAATGGACATAGCGAAAACGCTATTAAAAAATGTTTAGTAGAACGTCATCCTCGTGATCGTTATATGCTTGCTTCTAAACTTCCTGTTTTTTCTATTCAAAAGGAAGAAGAAGTTGTCCAAATTTTTAATCAACAATTAAAAAACTGTGGGGTTGAATACTTTGATTATTTCTTATTACACAATATGAATATTCATCATTACAACACTGTTGTTAAAAGCTGTAAAATGTTTGAACATATGCAAGAATGGAAAAAAGCAGGAAAAATTAAACATATCGCTATTTCTTTCCATGATAGTGCAGATGTTCTTGATTTGATTTTAAACGAACATCCAGAAATCGAAGCTGTTCAAATTGCTTTAAATTACTATGATTGGAACAGTACATTTATTCAAGCAAAAGCATGCTATGAAATTATTAGAAAACATCAAAAACAAGTAATTATTATGGAACCTGTTAAAGGTGGTATGCTTGCCAATCCACCAAAAAATAGTGATTTAACAGTAGATGCTTCTCTTGCATTGCGTTTCTGTGGTGAATTAGATGGCGTTCTTGCAATTTTATCAGGAATGTCTAATTTAACACAAGTTAAACAAAATATTGATTGTATGAAAGATTTTCAACCTTTATCAAATGAAGAAAAAGAACTTATTGAAAAATTAACAGTTGCTTATAAACAAGGTGGTCCTTTAGGAAATATTGATTTTGATCAATATAAAGATGTTAAACCTCACGGTATTTCTTTAGCTTCTCTTTTAGAAACATATAATAGTTGTATGATTCAACCTAATCCAGGATTTGCAGCAGAATTGAATTATTATTCAATTGAAAAAGCCAAAAATCATTTATTATTAAAGGATTCAAGTTTAGAAGTAGAAGATGAAAAATTAAATCAACTTATTAAAGAAGCTGATGAATTTTTAGCAAATCATTCATTTGCGAATTATGATAGTAAATTAAAATAGAGTTCGAAATGAACTCTATTTTTTATTTCTATTTTATTGATACTTCCAAGTACTTGATTGCATTTGCATATCAACCATATGTTTATAAATACCATTTTGTTGTTTTAATTCTTGTGGTTTACCTTGTTCAGCAACAATACCATCTTTTAAAACAACAATTTTATCAACCCCATCTACTGTTCTCATTCGATGAGCGATAATTAAAACTGTTTTATTTTCAATTAATTTAGATATCGATTCTTGAATCATCGATTCATTATCTACGTCTAATGATGCCGTTGCCTCATCCATTAAGATAATTGGGGCATCTTTTAAGAAGGCTCTTGCAATAGATATTCTTTGTCTTTGTCCACCTGATAATTCTGAACCATTTTCACCAATCATCGTATTCCATTGATCAGGCATTTTTTCAACAAATTCATCACAGTGTGCTAATTTTGCTGCAGCAATGACTTCTTCATCCGTTGCATCTTTTTTACCAATACGAATATTTTCCATAACTGTATTATTAAATAATGTAACATCTTGGAAAACAATTGAATAAAGTTCTAATAATTTTTCAGGTTCAACCTTTGAAATATCCATTCCCCCAACTGTAATATTTCCTTGATTGACATCCCAAAAACGTGCAGCAAGTCGAGAAATGGTTGTTTTACCACCACCACTTGGTCCAATTAATGCTGTAACTTCTCCTTGTTTTGCGACAAATGATACATCTGATAAGACTTTTTCTTTTTGATTATAAGAGAAAGCCACATGATCAAATACAATATCATGCCCCTCATTTGTAAGAGTATTAACACCTGTTTGTTCTTCATGTGATAAGATTTCATCCATACGTTTACAGTTAGTATCAAGACTAATCATAGCAGATAAGTTTTGTAAAGAAATTTGTAAAGGTTCATACATACGTGTCACAACAAGTAAAAACATAAAGAATGTAAGAACTGTAACTTCACCTTTTACTAACAAATAGCTTCCTACGAGTGCAACTGTTCCCATCCCAAGCTTTAAAATCATTTGGGCACTACAAACAAAAGCAGCATTCGTAAATTCTGCAAAGATTGCATGATTTTCAACAGCTTTGAATTTTTTATTAAGAGATTCCATATACGTATCACACATGTTATTCGATCTTAAATCTCTTAATGTTTCTAGTCCTTCTTGAATACCATCTAAACAATTAATACGATATTCATTCGTTTTTTCATGGGTTTTGCGTAGTGCTTTTCTTGAATAAAGAACAATCGCAAAAGCAATTGGCATGACCCAAATAGCCGCAAGTGCCATACGGAAATCAAAGAAAAATAAACTGATGACAATAATCGTTGTTGAAATCATCGCTCCTATTAATTCAGGAATCCAATGGGAACTGGCTGTTTCTAAAAGAGCACAGTCAGACATAATGGTATTTGTAAGATCCGCTAAATCTTTTTTACCAAAATAAGATAAAGGAAGTTTTCTTAATTTTTCCGCAAGTGTACGACGTCTTACACCACTTTCAATATATGTTGATAAAAAAGTTGAACGATATTGAAAGACTGTTGTTAAAGCGATACACACCAAAATCACAACGATTGCAATCATAAAGAAAGTCAATTTTTCTTTTGGTAATTGTTGATCTAATAAATATGACGATAATAAATAAAGTAACCCCACAGGAAGCATTAAAACAAGATTAGAAAGTGTCACTGCCACAAAAGCTCTTACCATGTCTTTTGCTCCTTTAGAAGATAAAGCATATTTATGTTTTAATTTTTCTATCATTATTCTTCATCCCCCTTTTGTACTTTCCATTTTACTGATCGATTATATTGATGCCACATATGTTCATAAACACCTTTTGCTTCTAGTAATTCTTCATGTTTACCACTTTCTACAATATGTCCATTTTCTAATACATAAATACAATCAGCGTTTGTAATTGTTGATAAACGATGAGCAATCATCACAACGGTTTTATTTTTTGAAAGTTTTTCGAAAGCTTTTTGAACAAGTACTTCATTATCAGGATCAGCGAAGGCCGTTGCTTCATCTAAAATAAGAATTGGTGCATTCTTTAAAAAAGCTCTAGCAATAGATAATCTTTGATTTTCTCCCCCTGAAACATAGACTCCTTTTGAACCTATAACTGTATTAACTCCATTAGGAAATTTATCAATAATATCTTGACATTGTGCATCCTTTAAAGCTTGCATGACTTCTTCATCACTTGCTTCTGGTCTTGACATACGAATATTTTCTAAAATACTCATTTTAAGTAAACGACTATCTTGGAAAACATAAGAAACTTGATTCATTAATTCTTTTTGTGCAATATCTTTAACATCAACATGTCCTATTTTAATACTTCCTTCATTTACATCCCAAAAACGAGAAATAAGAGAAGCTACGGTTGTTTTACCTCCTCCACTTGGTCCAACTAAAGCAATATGTTCTCCTGCTTTAATATGCATACTTATATTGTCAATTGCTTTAGTTGAAGAATCTTGATACGTAAAACTGATATTTTCTAAATCAATAGAAGCATCACTTGGTATTTGTGCATGTTTACTTTCAGTTAAAGGTTGAACCTTCATAATCGAATCCATACGATTTAAAGCATCTTCTACAAGCATTTTTGATTCACCTGCATAAGCAACTTTCATTAAAGTTGTTGTTAAAATAGAGGTAATTAAAATATAGAAGAATAAATTTAAAATAAATTGATCAGTAATTTGATTTCCCGCAAATAAATAAGCAGCAATAATCAATGCAGCAAAGATTCCATTAGCAAAAGTTGTAAAACAAACCATGGGTTTCATCATACTTTTTGTATAATCTAATGTCCATTTTTCATATTCATCGATAGCTTCTTTAAATCTTTTAAAAGAGAAAATTGTTTGTCCAAAAGTTTTAACAACCGGAACACCTCTTACATATTCAACAGCTTCTGATGACATGGTTTCCAAAGCATTTTGGTATTGTTTCATATCTTCTGCCATTTTTGGTCCCATCATTGCTGTAAACATTAAAACAAAGGCAATGATTGCTGGAATAAGACTCATTAAACCTAAACGCCAATCAAAGATTGCCATCATAATAAGTAAACCAATTGGTGTTGCTTTAGAAACAACTTTATCTGGCACATTATGGGCTAAAAACGTTTCTGTCGCAGCACTTGATTCCATCACAATTTTTCTAATTTTTCCACTACCTTGACTTTCAACATAGCCTAAAGGAAGCTTCATAATGTGTTCCATCATTTTTGTTCGCATTGTTGCTTGTACTCTAAACGCTGCTTTATGCGAACACATTAAGGCTGCAATATAAAAAAACATAGCTAATAACGCAAATAAAACAGCATGCCATCCATAACTTTTAATATGGATTGCTTCATTAAAGTTTGGTCTTACTTCTAATACCTCTTTGATGATACGCCACATATCATAAAAAGGAACTAAAGCAATAAAGGCACTAATTGCAGCTAAAATACATGAAGCATAAATATAATACTTATGATTTCCTGCAAAGTGCATTAACTTCGATAATGTACTTTCTTTCTTTTCTTTCATAAAATCCCTCCTATTAGTTAGTTTTTGCTAACTATTGATGTAGATTTTAGACAGGTTTCCCTGCCTATTTACTCATCAATTCCCATAACTGCTTTCCAGCCAGCAACATTAAATAATTTCGTGCTATTCATAAATGATTGAGCTTCTTCATAAGAACGATCATGTGCAACGAGTTCATACATTGTTTGCCACCCTGCCCGACAAAATACATGGATAAAAAATCGATCAACTGTATAGCCTGCTTTTCCATATTTTTCAACAAGTTCTTGATAATAAGATTCTTCAATTTCACCTAATTGATCTAAAAAATGTTCATATTGAGAACCAGTAGAACAACAAAAAATCAATTTAAAATCTGTAAAATGTTGATAAATATAGTCTAATACAAAATCCGTTTCCTCTTCACCTTCATGATTAGCTTGATTAAGATCAGGACTATAGGTTGCTTTTTGAATACTGTCTAAATAAATTTTCATCAAACCATCTGCAGTTTCTTTAACAATCGCTGAAAATAAACCTTCTTTATCTTTAAAGCGCGTATAAATAGAGTTTGTACTGACTCCACTTTTAGCAGATATATTTCTTAAACTTGCATTCATAAAACCCTTTTCTAAAAATTCTTCTGTTGCACTTTTTAATAGGTTTTCTGTAACACCTACGGTTTCTTGTCTCATGATTACCTCCATCATTAAATAACACCGTTATTTTAACGCTGTTATTTTATAATTGTCAATAAAAAAGCCTTAATGATTTATTTCTATCATTAAAGCTCTTTATTCTATATTTCTGCTAAGAGTTTCTTTATCCTAATGAAAGCTTCTTCAATATTTTCTTTTGATGAAGCAAAAGAAATTCTAATAAAATCACTAAAATCCTTTCCAAAGCCACTCGCTGGAACAACTGCTACTCCATATTCTAATAATTTATCTGCAAATTCTTGCCCATCAAGCCCTGTTTTAGAAACATCCACCATAATATAAAATGCACCATGAGGCTTAATATAAGAAAGCTTGTCACATTGATCTAATTGTTCCATGATAAATGTTCTTCTTTCATGGAATGTATCAATCATATATTGAACTTCTTTTTTTACACTTTCTTGATCAATTGCTTTAGCCATTCCTATTTGAGCAAAAGTCATTTGTGATGTTGTTGTATATTGATGCACTTTTAAAATACGATCAATATTCTTTTGACTAGAAGCAATGTAACCCATTCGCCATCCTGTCATCGCATAAGCTTTAGAAAATCCATTAACAATAATTGTATAATCTTTCATATTTTCAAATGATGCAATAGATACATATTGATTTTCGTAATCAAGTTGATTATAAATTTCATCAGCTAATATTAAAATATTATTTTCTCTAGCAATTTGACATAATTTTTCTAATGTTTCTTTTTGATAAACTGCTCCTGTAGGATTATTTGGATTATTAATAATAATCATCTTTGTTTTATCTGTTATTTTATTTTTTACTTCTTCAATATCTATTTGAAATCCATTACTTGCCTTTAAAGGAATTTCTACAGGAATTCCTTCACATAATAAAACAGTGTTTTGATATGAGACAAACGCTGGTGTAAATACAATAACTTCGTCACCTGGATCAATAAAGGCAAGGCAAGTGTTATTGATTGCTTCACTACAACCACATGTCATAATGATTTCTTGGTCACTATCATAATCAATGGTTGTTTGTTCTTTTAATAATTGTGCAACTTTTTGTCTTAAGCCTACATATCCTCGATTAGAACTATAATGTGTTTGATTGTCGTTTAAAGCATCTATTGTTGCTTTTTTTATTCCCTCTGGTGTATTAAAATCAGGTTCACCTGCACATAATGAAACTACACTTTTCCCTTGGTTTCTAAGTTTTTCTACTTTTTCCATAACAATACGAATAGAAGACATTTGAACTTTGTCTGTTCTTTTAGCATATATACTTTTCTTTTCCATTTTGACACTTCCTTTTTGGTATTTATTATATACTAATTACCCCCAAAAACATAATAATTTTTTCTTTTATAAATGTTATCTATCAATTTAGTCTTTATTATCTATTAGATTTATAAACAATTCATTTTTATAATAATGATAAGGAGATGACTAAGATGAATAAAGAATTTGAAGGAAAATATGCTATTGTTACAGGTGGTGCGGGAGGAATCAGCTTTGAAAGTGCTAAGATTCTTGCCCAAAAAGGTTTATCAGGAGTTGTACTTGCTGATTTAAATATTGAACAAGCAACTCAGAGCGCTAAAAAATTAGAAGAAGAAACAGGATGTCATTGTTATCCATGTAAAGTCGATGTTTCTAAACCTGAAGATATTGAACATTTATTTGAATTTGCATTAGAAAAAATGCCAACATTTCATATTTTGATTAATGGTGCAGGTGTTTGTCCAACAACTCCTATTGAAGATCTAGATGCTGATAAATGGGATTGGTGTATGAACATTAATTTAAGAGGTGCTCATTTATGCATGAGAGAAGCTATCAAAACCATGAAAAAACAAAAATATGGAAAAATCGTTAATATTTCCTCTGTTGCAGCAAGAATTGGGGGAATCGCTTCTTCTGTAAGCTATGCCGCAAGCAAAGGTGGTCTTCTATCTGCCACAAAAAGTTATGCAAAAGTTTTAGGAGAATGCAACATTAACGTCAACGCTGTTTGTCCTAGTGTAATCAAAACAAATATGACAGCCAATACAAATTACAGTACTGCAGGTATTCCTCTTGGACGTTTAGGTGAAACAGATGATGTTGCAGAAGTTATTGCATTTCTAGCAAGTGATGCCTCTAAATACATTACTGGTCAAGGTATTGATATTAATGGTGGTTCTTATATGAATTAAAACACAAAAAAAGCTTCAGAAAGAAGCTTTTTTTAGAGTAACTAAATAATCTTGGGGATTTTTTAAGCTATAAATAAACCAGGGGTATTATACTGAACCGACTTTGTTGGACAAAAAATAATTAACTTAATGATAAGGCTTG
>JAUNWT010000141.1 GCA_030540195.1 Bacillota bacterium
CTTCACTTTCTACTGTCACATCTTTTGCCTTTAAGTCAATGTTTCCATCTGTATAAATCTTTTTAATAACTGTATTTCCTAATGTCACATTAATATCTTCTTTAGCTTGTAAGCTTACTTTAATATCTTTTTCAAGATTATTGATCAGTGTAATCGATTTGTCTGTTACAGCTTCAAGTTTAGAAACATCTAATCTTAAATCTTTAATTTCTTGTTTTGCATGAAGATAAACTTCATTCGCTAAGATATCATATGTTACATCATTGAATGATTGAATAGAACCATTCATATTAATTGTTACTGTATTCGCTTTGATTGTTGAACCTTTTTCAAAAACAACACGTGTTTGAGTATCTGTAGAAATATCATTTAATACAACATTTTCTGCTTCATTTGTTCCCATAAAGCGAATAACAACTGAAACATTCTTTATCGTACTATTAATAGAGTTAGATTTATTGTCTACAGTGATTTCACCTTCATAAACATAATTTCCATTTTCATCTAAAACTGGATTTCCGTTTTCATCCAATTTAACAATTTTATATGTTTTCGATTCTTCGTCTTGACCTTCTACATATGTTACTTTTTCACTAGAGAAGCCATCTGAAATTGTTGCACTTGGAATTGTGTATTCACAATTTCCAGTAATCACAAATTGTTCAATGATAAGTACTAATTCAGTTGTGTTATCTTGTTCAAGATTGTCAACAATGTTATAAAGTCTAGCAACTAAATAAGCATTATTTCCTCTTAATGAAAGATATGATTCTTCATTTGTTCCATCTTGTGATGTAAAGAACACATTAAATAAGTGATCTTTGCTTCCCATATCTTTAAAGGTTGCAACCATGCTTCCTACGATAAGTTCCGCTTGATTTGTTGTATAAATATTTCCTTTTATATCAATAATTAATTTAGCATTCGCTAAATGAATCTTTCCATTGAAATAAATATTTGCATTTTCTTTACTTGAAGTAATTGAAATAACAGTTTGTGCAACCGTTCCATCAAATTCTTCAGTAATTTGATAATCAGATTTTAATCCATTTCTTTCTTCATAACATTGAATTAAATAATCTGCATTTTCAATATTTGAACTATTTGTAAGATCTAAATCACCAATATAAATATTGTATGAAGAATTATTTTCAATTGTAATATTTGATAATGTAGCTTTCTTTTTAACAACAAGTTTTCCTCTAAGTGTACCTGTTGCTGAAATAATCTTACATGTTCCGCTGTTTAAAGAACCTAATTGATCAAGATAAATATCATTTCCATCTCTATGATATTGAAGTCCATCTGGTCCAGCAATATTTCCATTTTCATCAATCGTAATATGAATACCCGTAGCTGTTCCATAAGAAAGTGTTCCTTCTAAATAAATATCTGAAGATGAATTAAAGCTTCCTGAAATATTTTCTTTAACTTCACTACCCAATATTTCTTTAACAATGATATCTTCTACAATCGTTACAAGTTTTGTAACTGTCTTAACAATCCATTTAACCAAATGATTAAGTGGCCATGGTAACCATTTTGTAATCTTTTGTGTTACCTTTTCCACAACTTCAATCACTTTCGTAATTGTTTTATGAACATAATTAACTACGGTCTTAGATTCACAATGTGTTTCACGATTGAAATTTTGATTATTTTCAATTGGCGCTTGTGCATAAATATAAATATCTTTTCCTGAATATTCTCCTTCACCTGTTAAGGAAATACAAGAAACAATTGAAAGATTCACAATAGAATTTGCATAAACTTTACCTGTAACCCCCGCTCCAATTTCAGAGAATGCATACGTATGCACTTGAATATCTTCTCCAGTTAGAGCTTGGATATTTAACTTACCATAAGCACTTAATTTAGCGTTTGTCCCAATAATTTGAATTTTGACATTTTGAATATTGATTGTTGCACTTGCTTCTGTTTTTGCACCTGCTGCAAAGACTTTAGAATAAGAATAAGCATATAAATCTAAAGATTCAATCACTGCGATGATATTAAGATTTTTTGAAGCACTTACAGAAATATGATCCCCCAAATTAACGAACACAGCTATATTTAAGGTCATAATTGCTTGAATATCATTGCTTCCAGCAAATTCTTTCGTATCTGGACAGACTGCTTCAAGTTTTGCTTGAATATTTTTAATTTGAGCAACGATATAAACATTTCCTCCGCCATTTAAAATAACATTATTACCAAAAATTGTTTTTGGTTGACCTGTTATTGTTAAAGAAGAAGAGGTATTTGTTGCAGAGGTAAAGGCTTTACCTGTTCCTGCATTGTTTGTTAAATGAATGTTTTCAAAATCTAAATAAGTAGTAATCGTCATATTTGATGTGCTTGTTATTTGTGTATTAGATAATATATTTGTTTCAATGCGTCCGGCTATTGAAGCATCCATTTCTGACTTTCCAGCAGCGATAACACCATTAATA
>JAUNWT010000142.1 GCA_030540195.1 Bacillota bacterium
GATGTCCAAAATGAACACCTACTTCTAATAATTTTTTCATTGAAATTACTGACATGTGTAATTTCCTCCTTTTCGTTTTTTTCCTCCATTATTTCAAACATTTACCACCATAAGGCACTCGATAAATGAATTCATAATGTGTGTATTTTTTAATACCTTAAGTATATTATCATAACATTCAACACAAAACAAGACTTTTTTACTCTTTATTTCGCGGATGTGCATGCAAATAAACATCTTTTAAATGTTCTTTTGAAATATGTGTATAAATTTGCGTTGTTGAAAGATTTTCATGACCCAACAATTCTTGAACAGTTCGAATATCGGCCCCTGCATTTAATAAATGCGTGGCAAAAGAATGTCTAAATGTATGAGGATGTATTTTTTTTGTAGGATCATAATTTCGTCCAATTCTTTTAATGATATCTTGAACCCCACGATTTGTCATTTGTTGACCTCTATTATTAACAAAAACAAAATTTGTTCCCTCGCTTTGACTTACAAGATTACCGCGACTTTCTTCTAGATACTTTATAAGCCACTTGGAAGCATATTCATGAAATGGTACATACCGATCCTTATTTCCTTTACCATGAATCAAAAGAATACGATTATTAAAATCAATCACATTGAGTGTTAAATTTACCACTTCCGAACAACGCAACCCAGAAGCATACATAAGTTCTAACATTGCTTTATTACGAATACCCAAGTCATCACTTGTGTCTATACTATCTAATAATTCCATCATTTCCTCTGGAAATAGAAAATCCGGATTTCTTTTAGATATCTTGACATTTTCAATAAGTATCATTGGATTCTCATCTACCAATTCTTCTTTCACTAAATATTTATATAGAGAACGCAAACAACTAATGCGATTATTAATCGTATTTTTAGAAACACCCTTTTCATTTAAATAGGTTAAATAGCCTCTCATTAAAGGATATTTAACATTTGAAAACGTATCAATACTTTCTTTATTTAAAAAAGCAATAAACTCAGTAAGCGTCCTTTCATAATTTTCAATGGTATTTTCAGAATAATGTTTTTGGTATTTTAAATAATCTATAAAACTTTCTTTATCTTTATTTAAGTTCATTGATAAATTCATCCATTACTTCAACCGCTCTATTAGCATAAGCTTCTTTTCTTAATTTCTTTTTTACACGAACTTCTAAATCAGGTAAAATACCAAAATTAGCTTTCATTGGTTGGAAGTGTTCTGCTTCACAATGTGTAATATAATAAGATAAAGCACCCATCACAGTTTCTCTAGGAAAAATAATAGGCTCTTGTTTATTTAAATAACGAACCATATTCATTCCTGCTACCATTCCACTTTGAGCCGATTCCACATAGCCTTCAACGCCTGTTATTTGCCCGGCAATATAAAGTCCTTCATGATTTTTTAAACTATAGTCTTGATTTAAATATTTAGGTGAACAAATAAATGAGTTTCGATGCATGACCCCATATCTTACAAAAGTTGCATTTTCCAGTCCAGGAATTAAATGAATAATTCTTTTTTGTTCAGGCCATGTTAAATGTGTTTGAAAACCAACAATGTTATAAAGACTTGCTTGAACATTATCTTGTCTTAATTGTACAACCGCATAAGGACGTGTTCCATCAGGTTTAGATAATCCTACCGGTTTCATTGGTCCAAACAACAATGTCTGTTTACCTCTTCTTGCCATTTCTTCAAAAGGCATACATCCTTCAAAGAATTTTTCTTCAAAATCTTTTGGTTTAACTACTTCTGCTTTCATGAGTTCATCATAAAAAAGATTAAATTCATCTTCACTCATCGGACAATTAATATATTCATTTTCACCTTTATCATATCTTGATTTATAGTAAGCTATATCAAAATTAACACTGTCCTTTTCAATAATTGGTGCAGCCGCATCAAAAAAATAAAAATATTCTTCGCCTAATAAATTTTTGATTTCATTGGATAAAGCATCGCTTGTAAGGGGACCACTTGCAATAATTGTTGGACCTTCAGGCAAAGTTGTAACTTCTTCATGAATAACTTCAATGAGAGGATGATTACTAATAAAATCAGTGACCGCTTTAGAAAAAGCTTCACGATCGACCGCTAATGCGCCTCCAGCAGGAACACTGTTTTCTCTAGCAAATTTAATAATGACACTATCTAGTTTTTCCATTTCATTTTTCAAAACACCTACCGCATTATTAAAATTATCGCCTCTTAGCGAATTAGAACAAACAAGTTCTGCAAAATTACCTGTATGATGTGCTGGTGTCATTTTTACCGGTCTCATTTCATAGAGTTTTACATTTATTCCATTCTTTGCTAATTGATAGGCGGCTTCTACCCCGGCAAGTCCAGCACCAATAACGTGGACTGTTTGATTTTGATTCATATTTTTCTGGTATATTGTAATTGACCCGTCTAAGTAGTCATCTACAATATACTTTCC
>JAUNWT010000050.1 GCA_030540195.1 Bacillota bacterium
CATTGTTCTTTTTCTATTTTTGGCTGTTTATTTTATTTTGTTACAGCCCCTTTTTATTTTCCTGTAATAATTAAATAAATAAGAAGTAATGCAATAATGACCATTGTTGAAATAAGGACACGCCTTTCAAACTCACTATAATCGTCATGACAAAGATAATGAGCTAAATAGTTAAGAACTAATGCTATAAGCAAAAAAACTCTTCCAATCATAAAATAAGATGTATTCATGACTACAGGTTCAATAAGCAATAAAATATCAACCAAATTGATTTTATATTTATGATGTGGTTTACAAATCTTATACAGTAATTTCTTCATTAATAAAACGTACTCACTTCTTCTATTGTTTTTCTTTTTGGCATACTTGGTTCAATATCTGGATAACCAACACCAATTACAGAAACAATTGTTTCTTGTGCAGATATTTCTAAAAGTTCACGAATCGCTCTTTCGTCTCTGATTCCCATAACAAGCGTTCCTAGACCAAGTTCTGTTGCTTTCAAAATCAAATTTTGATTAGCTAGTCCACAATCATAAATTCCCCATCCATTTTGTAATTCATTATCAGGACTTCCATTTCTTTGAAAACCAGCACGGTCTTTAACAAATGTTGTCACAATTAAAACAGGTGCATCAGCTATATTTTTTTGATTAAATTCAGGTAAACATTTTTTCTTAAATTGTTCCAACATTTCTTTTGATTGAATAACATGATATCGTGGTGTTTGACTATTTTTCCAACTTTCTGAATAGATAGCTGCTTGAATCATTTCTTCAATTTTTTCTTTTTCTACCGGTTGTTGTTTATATTTACGAATACTTCTTCTTTGTTGTAAAACATTTTGTAACTCCATAATTTTCACTCTCCTACTTCTTATTATAAAAGAAAAGACTATCAATTGATAGCCTTACTTATTTAATTCAATCATAAGCTCGCAAATTTTATTTGAAAAAGCCACTGGATCTTCAATAGATAAGCCTTCAATCAATAATGCTTGATCAAATAATAATGAAGCATAATCATTGATCTTATCTGCATTATTTTGATAAACATTTTGAATTGCTTTGAAGATATCATGATTTGGATTGATTTCAAGAATTCTTCCTGCTTTAACATCTTGACCATCAGGCATTGCATTTAATACTTTTTCCATTTCAAAAGATACACCTTGATCAGATACTAAACATACTGGATGTGATTTTAATCTATTTGATACTTTAACATCAACAACTTTATCTTTTAAAGCTTCTTTTAATGCTTCTAACAATGATTTATTATCTTCATTGATCTTTTCTAATTCTTTCTTTTCTTCTTCACTATCTAAGTTTAAATCACCTTGAGCAACATTTTTGAAAGCTTTAGAATCATAATCTCTCATCATTTGAATCATAAATTCATCAACATTATCCATCATGTATAAAACATCAAAGTCACGATCTCTAACAGCTTCTACTTGAGGTAAATGAGAAATCTTTTCTTTTGTTTCACCGCTAGCAAAATAGATTTCTGTTTGCCCTTCTTTCATATTTTCTACATATTCTTTTAAAGTAATCATTTTTTCTTCTTTACCAGAGTAGAATAAAAGTAAATCTTGTAATTTATCTTTTAACATTCCATAACTTTGATAAATACCAAATTTTAATTGTAAACCAAAGTTTTTAAAGAATTTTTCATATGTTTCACGATCCTTTTTCAACATATTTGTAAGTTCGCTTTGGATTTTCTTTTCAATACGATCAGCAATGACTTTTAATTGACGGTCATGTTGTAACATTTCTCTTGAAATATTTAATGATAAATCTTGTGAATCAACTAACCCTTTAACAAATCTAAAGTGTTCTGGAATTAAATCACTTGCTTTATCCATAATGAAGACACCACGGCTATAAAGTTGTAAACCTTTTTCATAATCATTTGAATAGAAATTCATTGGTGGTTGACTTGGAATAAATAATAATGCATCATAAGAAACATTTCCTTCTACTGATGTATGAATAACTTTCATTGGATCAGAGAAATCATTGAATTTATCTTTATAGAATTCATTATATTCTTCATCTTTAATATCCTTTTTATTTCTTTTCCATAAAGGAACCATTGAATTTAATGTTTTATTTTCAACGACATCTTCATATTCATCACTATCTTCTTTTTTCTTAGATGTTGTTACATCCATTTTAATTGGATAATGTACATAATCAGAATATTTTTTAACAAGAGATTCTATATGGTATTGATCTAAATAATCATCATAATTTTCTTCTTCTGTATTATCCTTTAAATAAAGTTTAATTGTTGTTCCTGTTGGTAAATTATCTGTTTCAAAGATTTCATATCCATCACTTGCTTCAGATACCCAAGTATATCCTTGATCACTACCATAAGCTCTTGAAGAAACTTCTACTTTTTTAGCTACCATAAATGCTGAATAGAAACCAACACCAAATTGACCAATGATATCAATATCATCACTTTCATTTTCATTTTTGAATTTGAAAGAACCACTATTAGCGATTGTACCTAAATGTTCTTCTAATTCTTCTTTATTCATTCCAATACCATGATCTGTAACAGTCAATGTTCTACTTTCTTTATCAAAAGCTAAATCAATTGTAAGATCACTTTTATTAATATCTGAAATATTTTCAGTTAATGCTTTATAATAAAGTTTATCTGTTGCATCACTTGCATTAGAAATCAACTCTCTTAAAAAGATTTCCTTATGTGTATATATAGAATTAATCATTAAGTCTAATAATCTTTTCGATTCTGCTTTAAATTGTTTTTTTTCTGCCATAATATATCCTCCTTTAGCACTCCTGCTATCTAAATGCTAAAGATAGTATATTACTTTCTTTTAGCACAGTCAACCTATAAGTGCTAATTTTTTTATAAAATAAAATGATTGCCTTGCAATCATTTATTTCTACTACATTTTTGAGCATCTATCGCAAGTACAATCATTAAAACATAGAAAGCATCTTCTTCATGTTCGATTGTTAAAGAGTATGTATCACTCATATGAAAGATTTCTTTATTAATTAAACCAATAATATTTCCTAAATGGTCAACAATTTGATAATCCCATTCCCAAAAATTCCCTTCTATTTGCCAATCTTTATAATCTAAAATAAAACTTGGTTTAAATAAAGTAAATTCTTTCGTGATTTTTCCAATATACTGATCATTTTCATATAAAGCAAAACGAGGTAAAAAAGTAAGAATTTCTTCTTTGATCGTTCCAATATGTTCATTGTAACGATCATAAATAAAAAGTTTATGTCCAAAACTAAGTTGTCCTTTGACCGTATAAACCGTTTCTCCATTTTCATCAAAAATATCGTAACTGTCCAACCACGAGAAAATACGTTGTCTAAATAATAACTTCATAATCTCACCTCTTTACTTCATTGTACAAAAAAAGTCTGTAAAATGCACAGACTTTATAAATATTTTACTGTTTCATCAAGGTCTTTTCTTAAATGATGATTTGGAAGTGGTTCATTTTGTTTACCATAACCTAAATCAAGCATCATAACAACTTCTTCATTTTCTGGTAAATTGAATTCTCGAGCTACTTTTTGTGGATCAAAGAAATTAATCCAACAACTATCAATTCCTTCATTATATGCCGCTAATAAAAGGTGTGTCGCAACAATTGTCGCATCCTCAACACCTGAATCTCTCTTTTCTCCTGGATAAGTAAAAACATTATTTTTATCATAAGTAACCACAAGAACTGTTGGTGCATGATAACGACATGGGGTACATGCGTCAATTTTATCTAAGTATTCTTTTGATTGAACAACATAAATTTTTTGTTCTTGTAGATTTTTAGCAGTTGGAGCGACACGTCCAGCTTCTAAAATTTTTATTAATTTTTCTTTTTCTACTTGTTTATCTGTATAATCTTTACAAGAATATCTTTTTTCAACAACTTCTGTAAATTCCATTTTGATACCTCCATTTATAAAACTATTATAATACAAATTTTAAAGAAAAGAAGATATATCAATGACATATCTTCTTTAATATTAATCTAAGTTCGTACCGTTACTTTCGATAACTTTTTTATACCAATAGAATGAATCTTTTGGTCTTCTTGATAAATCTCCTGTTCCATCATCATGTTTATCTACATAAATGAAACCATAACGTTTTCTCATTTCTCCAGTTCCAGCAGAAACTAAATCAATACATCCCCAAGTTGTATAAGCGATTAAATCAACACCATTATCACATGCCGCTGACATTGCTTCAATATGTGGTCTATAGTAATCAATACGATAATCATCATGGATTGATCCATCTTCTTCTACTGTATCATAAGCACCTAAACCATTTTCTACAACCATTAGAGGAATTCTATATCGATCATAGATCATTTCTAGAGAATATTGTAATCCTAATGGATCTAAGGCCCATCCCCAATCAGAATAAGTTAAATATGGGTTACGAATACCTGCCGCAAAGTTTCCTTGAACAGTATCTTCTGTTTCATGAGTTGTGACATTGTTTGTCATATAGTAACTATATGTAAACATATCCACTGTTCCTTCTTTTAAGACTTTTAAATCTTCATCTGTAATATCTAAATCTGTAATGTTATGTTCTCTCCAGATTCTCTTTGCAAATGGAGGATAAGCACCAAAGCATTGAACATCTCCACAATACCAGAAGTTTTCTTCCATTGTTTGTTGATTTAATAACATGTCTTTTGGATCACATGTATGAGGGTATGTGATTGCTCCTGCAAGCATACATCCAATTTTATTTTCAGGATCAATTTCATGTCCTAATTTAACCGCTTTTGCACTTGCTACAAATTGATAGTGTAAGTGTGTTAAACGTTTTTTATAATCTTCATCAGTAGTTCCATCACCAAACATATTGATAACATTTAAAGTATTATTGATTTCATTAAATGTAAGCCAGTATTTAACAAGTCCTTTGTATTCTGTAAAGACTGTTTTACAATATTTTACAAAGAAATCAATGTATTTACGATCTTGCCAATCTCCATATTTTTCTACTAAATAGATTGGTGTATCAAAATGATGAATTGTAACTAATGGTTCAATATTATATTTTCTTAATTCTTTAAATACATCTCTATAGAATTCAATACCTTCTTGATTAGGTGTTTCTTCAATTCCTTTTGGATAAATTCTTGACCAAGAAATAGACATTCTAAACATCTTGAATCCCATATCCGCAAATAATTTAATATCTTCTTTATAATGATGATAGAAATCAGTACCTTCATGATTTGGATATAAGTATCCATCTAAACATGCATAATGATCTCCACCTTCTGGTAAAGCATCATCAAAATGAACTTGTGGTGTTGCATGTGCGTTTCCATCTTTATCAATCCAAGTTACTTTTCTTGGTTCTTTAACACTTCCACCTGTTGTAAAGTCTGTTAAAGCTGGACCACGTCCACCTTCATTCCATCCACCTTCATATTGGTTTGCAGCTGTTGCTCCTCCCCAGAAAAATCCTTCTTTAAATCCCATTTATAATACCTCCTTGTATCTAATACTATTATAATCATCTCTTTAAAAAATACTTTTTATTTTCAAAATGCGAAAAAGTCCTAGTTTAAACTAGGACTAAAACAAGTATAGCAACTAAATTATTAATCATATGAATCAAGATTGGTACACAAATCGTTTTTCTTTTTTCATAAGCATAAGTAAACACAAAGCCCATCCCGCCATAAGAAAGTAAATAGACAAGTTGTGTTAAGTCTCCTGCAAATAAAGCTGAGTAAATGTGTAAAAATCCAAAGAGGAAGGCGCTTGCAAAGAAAGCTAGATTTCTATTAATAGAACGTAAACTTCTAAAAATCAATCCTCTAAATAAAAGTTCTTCTAAAACCGGTGCTAAAATAACCGATTGGATAAACATAAAGATCAAATCTTTATTTAAATATGATTCAAATAATAATTGATTGGCAGAATCATTTGATGATCCTCCTAAAATCAAATTAATAATGGTATTAGAGATAATTGAAACAACATAAATCATTCCAATACCTATAGTTGCTGAATATAAAATATTTGTAGAAAGTTCTTCTTTAAATTTTTTTATATTTTCAATTAAAAAATCTTTTAATAAAATCACTGCAAATGTAAAACTAATAAGCGCACAAGCAAGATTTAAATAGATTCCTAAAGTTGTCAAATCACGAGTAATATCTGTATACTTTAATAATAAATAAATAACAAAATTAACAAAGCGTGGCACAATAAATAAATACATTGGAAATAAAAGAATAAATCCAATAGCCTTTTGCTTCCCGTTAATTCTTCCCGCAAGACGATTTGTCATGTTTACATCCCTTCATCTTGTGATTGCATATTTCCATATTTATCTTCATAATCTAATTCTTCATAGAAAACTGCGACACACACATTTAATTTCATTTCATATAAATAAATTGATACAAAAGTTGTAAGAACCGATTCAATAAGTGTTACTAAAAATGAAACAGGCAAAATACTTTCCAAAATCATGCCTATCACACCTGCAATAACTGCAGATAAAATCATCCATCCAAAGAAAGAAAATTCTAATTTAAATAATGTCCATTTATTTCCTTTCATTAAACGGCTTGATTCTTTTAAAGCAGCCATTCCTGTTATATCATATTTTTGTAAGATATAGTTAAATAAGCCAAATCTTAATGAAAAATAAACTGAAATAAAAACAATCAAACAAACAACAAGCATAAAAATTGATAGAACATTTGAAAATGCATCTGTCATATTCACTATTTGTGCTTGTGAAATTGTATTACCATTTAAAATCACTGTAAATAATTGTAAAAATTGTTCAATTGAAACAGAAGAAACAGCCATCATAACTATAAAACCAATAACGCCTATCACAAAACTGATGATTCCAATAATAAAATCATATAAAAAATATGTTGGAAAAAGATGTCCGATTTTCTTAAGACCAACTAAAGCATCCTCTTGTTCATCAATATATTCTTCCATATTATTAACTGTTTTTAAAGAAGCAACAATCGCTCCATGACTTAATGTAAGTGTCAAAATAGTAATAATTAAAGAAACAATTCCCCCAACTACCCCATCAAAAAGCGTAGACACTGCTGAAAAGATTGCCTGAATAACTCCAATATATAAAAGAACTTTAAATAATTTATCATGATTTACAAGCAATTCATTTGCTTTTCTTTTAATGTCATAAATATTCATTTTTCTCACCATCCTTATTAGGAATTATACCAAATAATAGGATTAAAGAAAACTATTTTAAGTCTAAACTCGTTTTTATAGCCTCATTGACTTTTTTCATAAAATAATCATTCAAACTGCCTAATTTTTCTTGAAAACGAACTTTATCAATCGTCCTTATTTGTTCAAGTAAAATAACTGATTTCTTTTCTAAAGAATCGCAACGAATGATGACATGAGTTGGGATAGGATTTTTGGTGAGTTTTGAAGAAATTGGAGCAACAATAACGGTTGTTGAAAAACGATTTCCTTTATTATTTTGTAAAACAAGAACAGGTCGTATTCCTCCTTGTTCACTTCCTACAACAGGAGAAAGATCAGCATAATATATATCTCCCCTATTAATCATAAAATAACCTCCTAAATTATTTTACGTTTTCTTTTTCAAAATATGATATTTTCTTTTTTGCCATTTCGTTTTGTGCTATGATTAAAAAGTGAAAAAAAGGAGAAGTAAAAATGATAAA
This sequence comes from Bacillota bacterium, assembly GCA_030540195.1. Lineage (GTDB taxonomy): Bacteria > Bacillota_I > Bacilli_A > Erysipelotrichales > Coprobacillaceae > Faecalibacillus. The sequence goes on from JAUNWT010000050.1 coordinate 7,739, forward strand.
AGCAATAATATTTGATATGGATGGTTTAATGATTGATAGTGAACGTGTTACTTTTGAATGTTATCAAGAAATCTTAAAAGGAATGAATCTTACCATGGATGAAGAATTTTATAAAACTCTTTTAGGAAAACCTATTAAAGGAATTTACCAAAGATTTTATGATGTTTATGGAAATGATTTTCCAATTGAAAATGTGATTAAAGATGTTCATGCTTTAATGGCAAAACGTTTTGAAACAGAAGGAGTTCCTATCAAAACAGGTCTTAAATCACTACTTGAATATTTAAAAGAAAACAATTATAAAACAATTGTAGCAACATCAAGTAATAGAGATCGTGTTGATACAATCTTGGCTCAAGCACAAATTACAGATTATTTTGATGATTCAATCTGTGGAGATGAAGTAACAAAAGGAAAACCAAATCCTGAAGTCTTCTTAAAATCTTGTCAAAAACTTGGTGTCAATGTCGATGAAGCGATTGTTTTAGAAGATAGTGAAGCTGGTATTCAAGCAAGCTATGATGCTGATATTAAAGTTATTTGTATTCCAGATATGAAATATCCAGAAAAACAATATGAAGAAAAAACATTTAAAATCTTAAAAGATTTAAATGGCGTTACTGAATACTTAAAAAACCTCTAATAAAGAGGTTTTTTTAATAAATCTAAAATAAGTTTAACAACACGATCTGTATTCTTTCCATCTTGATAAGTAAAGAATTTGTTTTTGAAAACATCTAGCTTTCCTTTATATGGCATTTGAATCGTCTCAATAAGTTCATCCATTGTTAAAGATACATCTACTGGTAAATCTTCTTTATCAACATAACATCCCACATCATTTAAATATTCATTTAAATCAGGTGTATAAAAATATAGTGGTTTGTTTAATAAAGAATAATCAAACACAATTGATGAGTAATCTGAAATCAACACATCAGATAAAGCAAAGAGTTCCTGTGTATCTTCCTTACAAACATCTAAAATACGTGGATGTTGTGGTAAATTGATTTCTTTTAATAAAGGATGCATTTTATAAAGTAAATACGTATTTTCATCAAAGGATTCGATGAGTTTCTTTCCATCAAAAGGAAGCATTGAAAATCCTTTATAAATATTTCCTCTAAAAGTTGGTGCATAAAGAATAATTTTCTTTCCAACTAATTGAGGATATTTTTTTAATAATTTTTCTTTTGCTTGATTTAAATAATTTTGATCAAACAAACAATCAACACGAGGCATTCCTGTAACAACAACATTTTCTTCTTTAACAGCAAAAGCTTCGCTGTAAGGCTTTTTCCAATAAGGACTATTAGCGATAATATAATCGTAATTTTTAATTGGATATTTTCTCGGTAAAGCATTCCCAAATTTTTTTATAGCTCCACAGGCATGCCAAACTTGAATAACTTTGACCCCTTTTCTTTTAAAAGTTGAAACCACATAATTGTTATCACGAATAATAACAACATGTGAGGTATTTATAACAAATAATTGTTTGATGCAATTTAACATGTATAAGAAATTTTGTTTAATACCTTGTTGATCATATTCAATCACAACTTTTTTTAAAACAACATCTTTCTTTTTTTCAAGTTCATCATAAATAAGCTTCATATCTGAATCTAAATAGCGTGATTCTAAAGAGATAAAAGCTACTTGATTCTCTTTAATTTTAAACATTTTTACAAAAATATTTAAAAATCCAAGAATAATATTTAAAATCAATTTTTGTAATTTCATTTGATCACCTACTTAAATACACAATCTACAACCCTTTTTGATGCCTTACCATCTTCATGATTATTAAATCTTTCATTAAAAGTTTCCAAGCGTTTAAAATCATAACCTTTTTTGATTTCTTCTAATAATTGATTTTCATCTTCAATAATATCACCAGGTAAATCATGATAAATATCCAAATAAAAACCTCTAAGTTCATCACGATAATGAACTAAATCATACATATAAAAATAAATAGGTCTTTTTAAAATGGCATAATCAAAGAAAACACTTGAATAGTCTGTTACTAAAGCATCAGAGATAATATATAAATTAGAGATATCTTCATTTGCTTCAACAAAGTAAACAAATCCTTGGTATTGATCAACATCAAAATCATTGACAATTAAATAATGAGGCTTGAAAATAACAACATATTCATCCCCTAATGCTTCTTGCCATTTTCCAAAATCAACTTCTAATTTAAAAGTATATCCTTTCGTTACATAAGAGTTATCGCGCCATGTCGGTGCATATAACAATACTTTTTTATCTAAAGGAATATGATATTTATTTTTAATTCTTAAAACATCTTCTTCTGTGTAATTTGTTAGAAAATCATTACGTGGATATCCAGTTTCAATAAGACGTTCTCTATTAATACGGAAAGCACTTTGAAAAACTTCAGTTGTAAAAGCACTTGGTGAAATCATATAATTATATTTTTTTACATCTTGTGCATATGTTTCATGCATCATTTCTTCATTCATTCCGCTTCGATAAAAAGTTGTTCCTTCTGGAACTTCAATATCAAAAGCAAGTTTTTTTAAAGGTGTTCCATGCCAAGTTTGTAAATAAATTTGATTATCTTTTTTTAAAACATACATTGGTAATTTACAGTTAGCGATCCAGTATTGACTTCTTGCAAGATAGAAGAAATATGGAATGGAAAAGTATTCAATGATTTTACCTTTTTCAATTTTAATATTTTTCTTTTTATGATGCTTGATTGCCCAAATAAAACGATAATCTTTAAATTCATCTTGTTGAATCATATATTCATAAATTGCTCTTGGATTATCTGTATATCCTCTTCCATGGAAAGCAATAAATAAAACTGTTTTTTTATGTGTAGGAATAAGTTTATAGGTTATACGATAAACAAACTTAATCGTTTTCCCTAAAATATTTTTGATGAATCGTAGCATAAATCAATCCTCCTTATAAAAATAAGGGGAAATTCCCCTTATTTAAAAACTGCTTCACATGCTCTTTTTGATGCTTGACCATCATCAATCGAACAGAATCTTTGATAGAATTCTTCATATCTTTGTGCATATTTTTGTGTCATTTCATCAATGTTTTTAATTTGTTCAATGACTTCTTTTGTTGAATAAACAAGTGGCCCAGGTAATTCTTTTTCCATATCAATATAGAATCCTCTTAAAACATCACGATATTTATCTATATCATATGTATAGAATAGCATTGGACGTTTTAAGTTAGCAAAATCAAAGAAAACACTTGAATAATCTGTAATACAAATATCTGAAATTAAATAGATTTCTGTAATATCATCATATTTAGATAAATTGATAGCAAAATCTTCAACACCTGTAACATCTAATGAATCTGCAATATAATGATGTGTTCTAAGTAAGATGACATATTCATCACCGAGTTCTTTTTTCATCATTTCTAAATCTAATTTTAATTTAAATTTATATTGTCCTTTTCCATAATATTCATCGTCTCGCCAAGTTGGTGCATAAAGAATAGTTTTTTTATCTAAAGGAATGTGCAATTTCTTTTTCAATTCTAGCGCAATTTCATCTTTATTTGGCGCATACAGTAAATCATTTCTTGGATACCCTATTTCAAGCATTGTTCCATTTGTATACATAAAGCAACTTTTAAAAATATCACTTGAAAATTTATTCGCTGCAATTAAATAATCCCATTCTTGTTTTTGGCGATAGAATTGAGCTTTATAAGTTGGTGAAGCGGCTGTTACTTCTTCTTGGTCAAAGGCAAGACGTTTAAGTGGTGTTCCATGCCATGTTTCTAAGAAGACTTGTCCTTCACGTTTTCTAAACCATAGAGGTTGACGAATATTGAAAACAAAATATTTTGATTTAGCTAAGTAATAAGCATACTTTTTAGTAAATCTTTTAACAATAATACCTTCATAAGGAAGTTTTTCTTTAGGATCATTTAATACCCAAATAAATTTATATTTACCAGGATAATTTTTAGCAAGATATTCATAAATATATTTTGGTGAATCCGCATAGCTTTTTCCCATAAATGTTTCAAACATGATCCAATTTTCTTCAATTGGTTCTTCAAGATATTTATGTCTGTAAAGATATTTATTCACTTCATTTTTATTCTTTAACATCTTTTTAAATTTTGATTTTACAAGATGTTTAGCAATCACTTTTTGTGTTCCTGCCAAGTCATGATTTCTTGAAAGTTTTACCATTTTTTGTTGATAACGTGACATGTTTTTTAATAAGTCATCACGTACATCTTTCATTAATAAAGACATTTGATCAAATCTTTCATCACGCCAAAAATCATTTTTAGAACGTCTTATTTTTTTAGCAAAATAATTACTGTAATATTTAATCATTTTTGAATCTAAATAATAACGTATTCTGCTTTCTTTATCGACTAAAGAAATAGCGTATTTATAAACATTAATAAATTCATCAAATTTAGTTTCATCTTTAATTTGCGATAAAGCTGGTGTATTGATTGGATCATTATGTTTTCTTTTAGCGTAAAGTGTTTCTTCATCAAAAGCAATCTTATTTCCATACATGACTAAACCTTCTACAAAAGGTAAATCACTGTAATAAATAAAATCTTCGTTAAAACGTAAATGATGTTCTTCAATAACATTTCTTTTAATTAAAATATTTAAAACTGTGATATTACGAATCCCTTTTTTAGCACGAATCAATAGATCAATTCTTCTTTGTTCATTAGGATTTTCAATATCTGAATAATCTTTTTCTAGGAATTTATGATTACGATCATCATCTTTATCTTTTAAATTTAATTCTTCATTTTTTTCAGGTCCCATGGTTTCAAAAACTTGTTTTTTAAACCATGTAATCCATCTTCTACCTACTGTTAAATCTAAGTTTTCTTTTAAAGCTTTTTCTAATAAGGATGAAAGTGTTCCTGGCATAATGTAATCATCACTATCTAAAAAATAAACATAGTCCCCTGTTGCTTTATCTAAACCTAGATTTCTTTTTTTAGCAACACCTTCTTCAATTGGACAATCAATGACTTGTAGAGAAATTGTATCTTTGTAGGCTTCTACAAGCTTTTTAAAATCTTCTGTTTCTTGATTTCCTACAAGTAATGTTTCAAGTTCTACATTTTTTTGATCTTGGATACTTTCTAAACAATCTTGTAAATAGTTATAATATCCTTCATATGGCACAATGATACTAACTTTCATAATACCCTCCTATAACTTATCTTTTAAATCCTCTTTTATTTTTGTTGTTGAAATACCTTCTGTACGAGGTAAATAAACCACTTCACAATAATCTTTTAAGAAATCAAATTGGCCTTTCCAATCATCACCCATAACAAAAATATCAACATCATGCTCTTGAACATCTTTGATTTTTTGATCCCATGATTCTTCTAAAATAACTTCATCAACATATTTAATTGCTTTTAAAATTTCCATACGATCTTGATCACTATGATACGCTTTCTTTCCTTTTTGTGCATTAAAAGCATCACTACTTACCGCAACAATTAAATAATCGCCTAAAGCTTTTGCTCTTTTTAAAATATTTAAGTGACCTACATGAAACAAATCAAAAGTTCCATATGTAATTACTTTCTTCATTTTATATCTCCTATCGTTTTAACTTATCAAGCATTTTTTCCCAAAAACTTACTTTTGGATTTTGAACAATACGACTTGCGAATTTTTCATCATTTAATTTTTTCTTTTCTTTTTTCTTTAAACTATTATAAAAATCAACATATTCAGCATATTCATCACAAACTTCTTCAACATCGCCGTATTCTTTTAAACGTCCACCTTCAATCCACATTGCCTTTTGACAGAAACCTCTTACTTGTGGTAAAGAGTGTGAAATGAAAATAATTGTTTTTCCTTGATCTTTAAGTTCATTCATCTTATCCAAACATTTTTGCGCAAATCCTTTATCTCCAACAGATAAAGCTTCATCGACAATGATGATATCAGGATTTAAATAAAGAGAAATTGAAAAACCGAGTCTTGATTTCATCCCACTTGAATATTTCTTAACTGGTTGGTATAAGAAATCACCAATTTCCGCAAACTCAATAACTCCTTCTGTTATTTCCTGAATTCTTTTTCTTGAAAGACCTAATAAAGCCCCTTTGACATTGATATTTTCAAGTCCTGTAAGTTGCATATCAAGTCCCGTATTGATTGCTATTAAGGCTTGTTCACCATTGATATCCATTGTTCCTTCATCAATTTGTGAAATACCTGCAAGAATAAGAGATAAAGTCGATTTACCAGAACCGTTTGTTCCTAAGATTCCTACAACTTCCCCTTTAGGAATAGTAAATGTAATATCATTTAAAGCATAGAATCTTTGTGTGATAGAACTTTTTGATTTCCCATCATTTTTCTTTTTTAATTTATATATTTTTGAAACATGTTCAAATTTAATTGCATAATCTTCCATTATTACCACCTAAATCATATCAATAAATTTATGTTTAAATTTATACATCATCATACTACCAATTGTGAAAATCACAATAACAAATATCCAAAAGAAAAGCATTTGTTTCCAATAAAATAAGATTCCATGATGATATAAGAAACAATCTCTATAACCACAAACAATATAATAAATTGGATTAGCTTTCATAATATATCTTACTGTCATTTGCCATCCATATTTATGTAAACGTGAAATTGGCCATAAGATCGGTGTTAAATAAAGTAAAAGACGCATACAAGCTAAAATAAGCTTTCTTGTATCACGCGCAAGCATATTTAAAACAGATGTAATCATTGCAAGTGAAATTGTTAAACAAATTGCTGCAAATAAATAATAAATTAGTTCAAGCCAATAAAGTGATGGCATAATTCCTTGTGTAAGTAAAAAAACAACAAGAATGGCCATCAAACAAAAATGATTAAATAATTCTTTTCCTACAACAGTTGCTGGTAAAACCGAAACTGGGAATTTCATTTTTGTAATGACATTTCGTTTTGCATAAATTGCATTGGCACCATTAGTAATACATGGACTAATAAAAAACCAAACGACCATCCCACATAACATCCATTGAATAAAAGGAATCTTTCCTACTGCCTTTCTATTCATGATTAAACCAAATACAAAATAATACGTCATAATTTGAATTGCTGGATTGGCAAAGTTCCAAAAAACACCTAATCTTGAATCACGCATATCCGAAAGCAGTTCATATTTTGAAATACAATATATACGATATAAATTTGTAAAGTTTTCTTTTAATACATATCGAATACTTTTAAACATAATTACCTCCAAAAAGTAAACCTAATATTACTTTTACATCATACCACTATTTTTTGTAAATAAAAACAAAAAAAAGGAACAATGGCTTATTTTACCATCATTCCCCTTGTTTTCTTATTTATTCATCCATGATTCATCACTTGGATCAACTTTCCAAGCTTTTAATTTTTCCATATCTTCATGTTTGATATAATCATGTTCTTTTGCTACTTCAATTAATGTATCATAGTTTGATAAAGTGACAAATGGGCAATGTGCATTTTCAAAATTAACAGTTGCTTTATCTAAACCATATGTAAAGATTGCAATTAATCCTAAAACTTCACATCCAGCTTCTCTTAAAGCTTCTACACATTCTAAAGAAGAACCTCCTGTTGAAATTAAATCTTCAACAACAACAACTTTCATTCCTTCTTTAACAACACCTTCAATACGATTATTACGTCCATGAGATTTAGCTCCCCCACGTACATAACCCATTGGTAAATCTAAAATATCAGCTGCAAGTGCTGCATGAGCAATCCCAGCAGTCGCAGTTCCCATTAAACATTCTGCATCTGGAAAATTATCTTTTACAAGTTGTGCAAGTCCTTGTTCAACATCTTTTCTTACTTTTGGATAAGATAATGTTAAACGGTTATCACAATAAATTGGTGATTTAATTCCACTTGCCCAAGTAAATGGTTCATTTGGTCTTAAAAAAACAGCTTTAATATCTAATAAATCTTTAGCAATAATTTTTTTCATTTCTATTCTCCTTGAAAATCTTGATATACTTTTTTATAAGTAGCCAAAGGATCTTGACTTCCTGTAATTGTTCTACCAACAACAATATAACTTGAAGTAAGTTCTTTTGCCATTGCTGGTGTTGTTACACGTTTTTGATCATTGACATTATCACTTGCAAGACGGATTCCTGGTGTAACTGTTAAAAATTCCATTCCTAAATGATCGTGAATGATTTTTGATTCTAACGGTGAACAAACAACACCATCTAGTCCTGCAACTTTTGCATTTTCAGCCCATTTTAATACAACATTTTCTAATGGTTCATGAATAAGTAATTGATTATCTAAAACATCTTGATCTAAAGATGTTAAGCATGTTACTGCTATACATAATGGTCTTTTCCCACTTGTTTTACCTTCTTCTAACCCTTCAATAGCCGCTTTCATCATTTCAACGCCACCAGAAGCATGGACATTGACCATATCTACATCTAATTTAGCAAGTTGTCTCATGGCACTTTTTACAGTATTTGGAATATCATGTAATTTTAAATCTAAAAAGATTTTATGTCCCATTTCTTTAATCATTTTAATGATTTCAATACCTTCTCCATAAAACAATTCCATCCCTACTTTTACATAAAGACTTTCTCCCTCAAATTGTTTTAAGAAGTTTTCAACATCGCTTTTTGTCTTAAAGTCAAGAGCAATACAAATTCTACTTTCGTTCATAGAAACCTCCTTATTATTCTTTACCCATTATACCAAAATTACTATCTCTATTCTATACGATTTATTTATTTTTTTGATATTCTTCTAATAAATGAAAATAAAGATTTTCAAATGTCCAATTAAAGTTTGTTGCTGTAACAATTGCTTTTAAACAAAGAGTTGTATTTTCTTTTAATAAAGCTAAGATTTGATCCATTTGTAAAGAAGGTACATTGGAAAAAATAATGACTGCATATTCTAATTTCTTCTTTTTAGACTTCTTTATTTTATTATTTAAAAGATCTTTTATTTTGTTTTGTACCATTTGATTATTTATTAAAATAATTTCAACATTCATCATTAAACATAATTGTTTTAAAGCATCATAATTTTGAATATGTTCCTTATTATAAACAATGATCTTTGTATTCATAATTTCTCCTCATATACAAAAAAACAGCTATAAAAGCTGTTTTTCTTATTAACCAAGTCTGTTGTAGTATTCAACGATTAATGATTCATTGATTTCTGAGTTTAATTCAGATCTTTCAGGTAAACGAGTTAATTTACCAGTTAATTTGTTAGCATCAACTTCAACGAAAGCTGGAGTTGCAACTTTGTTTTCTAAAGCTTCTTTAATAACTGCTAAATTTAATGATTTTTCTCTTACTTCGATAACATCACCAACATTTACTCTGTATGATGGGATATCAGTTTTAACACCATTTACTAAGAAATGACCATGATTTACTAATTGTCTAGCTTGTCTTCTTGTAGAAGCAAAACCTAATCTATAAACAACATTGTCTAATCTTCTTTCTAATAAGCATAAGAAGTTGTAACCATGGATACCTTCCATTTTACCTGCTTGATTAAATGTGTTGTGGAATTGTTTTTCATTAACTCCATACATATGTCTTACTTTTTGTTTTTCTGCTAATTGTAATCCATATTCAGTTTGTTTTTTTCTTTTTTGTCCATGTTGACCTGGAGCATAAGCTCTTCTGTTTAATTCTTTCCCATTTTCTAAAGTAGAGAATCCTAAACGACGAGATAATTTCCATTGTGGTCCAGTATAACGTGCCATAAATTTTCCTCCGTATTGTTTTATTTGCATAAAGCAATAACATTGCATAGATCAATTGATAAGTGTTAATATTAAGCATTTCCCATTGCAGCTAGGTACTTTGCAATCATTTGATATTAACGCATTTTTTCAATCCTCTATGTGCTGCTATTCATTTACTGCCTTGTCATCATACTATATATTTATAGCAATGTCAAACATTATTTTTACTCATAGATTCATTATTTTTATCAATTTTACATACAGGGTGTCTAATCACTGTTTTCCATTTTTCAGGTACCACTTTACGCACATCTGACAAGTAAATTTCATGATGTAATCTTGATTTAGTAAAATCATTACGATAACCCTTTTCTTGAAGATATCGATTCATTATTTTGACAGTTTCCCCTTCTTCATCGAAAGAACCCTGATGCATCATTTGTACACATAAGCCTTCTTCAAAAGTAAAAAATTCCGCTTTTGAACAATCCATTTTCTTTTTTATAGAAGCTTTTTCTACTGCCCACTCAAAATCTTTTTTTGAAATAAAATCAGGTAATCTAATAACCGATATCCAATGAAACGTTTCTTTATGAAAAAAATCCACACCTTCTATATCCTCTTGCCACCAAAATCCTTCAAGTGGTGGCACAACATATTCATAAAAGCCTTCTATTTTATAGTCGGTTTTATAACTCATTTTTAATGTATAAGCAATCGCATAGAGAACACCTATTGCTTGTTGATACATACCATTTTCTTCATTAGGATTACCTTCTCCTCTTACTGCTATGAAATTAAATGAAGGTATATTGATTATTTCCGGTTTCTTTTTAGGTTGATAATATTCTTTATATTCTTTTTTAAAATCAAAAGCCATTTTTCTATCCTCCTAGATAATTGGAAGTTGAATTTCTGTGAGCTGTTAAACCGCAGATTCAACACACCAGCCAACCGCAAATTATATTAACCATTAA
>JAUNWT010000051.1 GCA_030540195.1 Bacillota bacterium
CTTCATTTTTAAAAGAAAAGACTGTTAACATTTTTTATTTGTCAACAGTCTGAAGCAATTTCAACCGAAATTGCTTTTTTATTTGATGGGAATCCAAATATTATGAAAGTTAAAATATTCTTCTTCTGGTTTCCACATTGAAACAACTTGTGATATCACATCTCCTGCAAGCTGCAAATTATTCTTTTTCATATAATCAAATGCCGGTTGTAAAACTTCATACGTTAAGATTTGGCTTGAACGAGAAGAAATGGACATATAAAGACAAAGTTGTTCAGGATAATAATGAACATACTCATTTTCTTTGATATCAAGTACTCCCGCAAATTCTTCCTCTACACCTATTCCATAATAGAATTCTTTATTTTCCTTTTCGATATGTTCTTGAGGAAAAAGTGCTGTTGAAAAAACAAATGGAATCTTTTGACAAAACTCTTTAAGTTCTTCTCTTTCTTCTTTTTTTAAGTCAATCGTATAACACTTTTGTGTATCAATACGATAAATACCTGGTCTTTTTTGTAAAGTAAAGTTTAAGTTTTCACTACGACTAATCAGTTTACGATTGGTACGTAATCTTTTTAATAAATTCATTTGATAGATAATATTCTTTTCAATGATTTGTTCTTGTTTTTCTAATAAATCATCAATTTCTTCTAAAGACTTACTTTGTAGTATCCCTGCTGTTTCTTCAATCGATAAACCAAAACCTAAATAACAACGTGCACGAATCAACATATGAAGATCCCATGTTGTATAGTAGCGATAGCCCGTTTCTTGATCATGAATGGGTGCAATGATGCCTTTTCTTTCATAATAACGAATCGTTTCGGCGGTAATTCCTAATATTTTTGCAAGTTCTCCAATTGTATATGTATTGTACATAATCCCCCAACCTTCAAATAGTTTTAAAGTTTTCACCAAATTATAACATATTTTCTGCTTTTTTGACCTTATTTGATACTTTTTTACCCCCTTGACTCTCAAATTGTTTGAGAGTTTAAAATGACTTTGTTAAAAAAATAACATGTGATGTTAAATAAATAACAAAAGGGAGAGAAAAATTATGGAAGAAAAAAAAGTTGTTCTTATCACAGGTGGAGCAATGGGACAAGGTCGTGCTCATGCCTACAAATATGCTGAAAACGGATTTAATGTTGTTTTAGCCGATATGTTAGATCCATCTCATGAAGCATTTAAAGAAACTATCGCAAATTGTGAAGCTAAAGGTGCAAAAGTTTTAGCTAAGAAAGCAAATATTACTTCTACTGAAGATATGGAAGCTTTATTTGCTTCAGCTTGGGAAACATTCGGTCGTTTAGATGTTGTTATCGCCAATGCTGGTGTTATTAATTTCGGTTATACTTGGGAATTAACTGATGAACAAGTTGAAAAAGTAATGGATATTAACTTAATTGGTACTTGGCGTACTGATAAATATGCTGCTCAATATATGTTAAAACAAGGATTTGGTCGTATTATTAATATTTCATCAACTTCTGGTTTATATGGTACTCCACAATTAGCTACTTATTGTATGAGTAAATGGGGAATCTTAGGTTTAACTAAAACACTTGCTAAAGAAGTGGGTTCTAAAGGAATTATTGTTAATGCTTTATGTCCTACTAAAGTTAAAACTCCAATGTGTGAAACAATGGATTACGTTAAATTCATTAATGATTTAACTGGTAAAGATTTCAAATCTGTTGAAGAAATGTATGCAGGAGTTCCATTCCTTGAAGTAGAAGATATCGCTAGTATGGTTTACTGGTTAGGAACTAGTAGAGAAGCTGGTAAGTTCAACGGACAAGGTGTACCACTTGATTTAGGTACTTTACAATAATAAAGGGAGAAAAGAGAATATGAAAATTACAAAAGCAACACGTTGGCGTGTTTTTGCAGGGGTTTGGATTCAAAGTTTGTTCACTTCTGCCACTGCCTTCTTTAGTTTATTCTGTTTGCCATTTTGTAATCAATTTGGATGGAGTAATTCAGATTTTTCAATGGCATACACAATTTATATGTTTATCTACTGTGCAGTAGGTTTCCTTGGTGGTATTTTAGCTGAAAAATTACAACCAAGAGTCGCAATTTATATTGGTTTAGTTTTATTTGCCGGAGGATGGATCTTAACTGGTTTTGCTTCATCTATTCCATTCTTATATATTGCTTATGGTGTCATTGCGGGGGCTGGTGCCGGAACAATTTATCCTGCATGTTTACCAACAGCTTTAAAATGGTTCCCAGATAAAAGTGGTTCTATCTCTGGTTTAGTTCAAGCTGGAGCTGCTTGTGGACCTTTCATTATGTCACCAATCGCTCAAATGTTAATTGATAACTTTGGAGCACCAATGGCTTGTAAAATTTTAGGTGTTGTATTCTTAATTGGTGTTGGAGCTGTTGCTTGGATGATCGTTCCTTGTCCTGATGGATGGACTCCTGAAGGTTGGGTACCAAGTGCACAACAAAGCAAAGAATTACATACAAAAGATTATAATATTCCTCAAATGGTTAAAACTCCAATTTTCTGGGTATTATTAGTAATGTTTATTTTCGCTAATGCTGCTGGAACAATGATGGTTTCTGCAACATCACCAATTGCCCAAACTCAAATTGGTTTATCAGCAATGGATGCTGCTTTATGTGTCAGTTTAATGACTTTATTTAACATGTTTGGTCGTTTATCATTTGGTGTTATTTATGATAAGTTAAAAGGATGGAATTCATTAATTCTTGTCTTAATTTTAAATGGTATCTCAATGCTTATGTTAACAGTAGCTCATTCATTTGCTTACTTTGTTGCATGTATTGCTTTAGTTGGTTTCTCTTTTGGTGGATTACTTGTTGTTTTCGCACCAATGGTTAAAACAATCTTTGGTTCTAAATATTACAATAGAAACTATGGTCTAATCTTTATTGGATATGGTATTGGAGCTTTCGTTGGTCCTAAGATTTCTGCAAGTTTCTTTGATGCTACTGGATCTTATGTGATGGGATTCATTGGTTCAGCTATTCTTGCTGGAATTGCCGTATTATTAGTTGTTGTAGCTAAAAAGCTTGCCAACAAAATGTTAAATGCATAACTTTTAAAAAAAGGGGGGGAAAATTCACCCCTTTATTTTATACTTTCCTTTACCTTCTTTAATAATTCTTCCTTCATCACAAAGTTTCTTTAAAACTCTTTGTAATTGTCTTCGACTACAATGAAGATAGTTTGTTGCTTCTTCAATACTACTTAATGAACCCTTACAATAATAGTGCATATAATAAAGAAAACGTTCTTCAACACTTTGGTAGACAAATTGATTGGTTGAAGATTGTTTTAATTTAGAGGCGATTGAATTTAAAAGTGTATGGAGAAATTGAAAATCTTGATTGAGACTTTCTTTATCTTCTTTTAACGAAAGAGCCAAGGTTTTTACTTTTGTTTTTGCTTCCGCAAAAAACATTGGATTTAAATCATCAACAAATTCCATATCCCCTAAAATACATAATTCTTCACTTTGTGAAACAATTGTTTGTTTTCCTTCTTGATCAATAAATGAAATAAGTAACGTTCCCTCTACTACAAATTGAATATAAGATGTCTTTTCTAAAGGATTGATAATCGTTTCTCCTTGTTCATATTCAATCATGATAAATTCATATTTTTTAGAAAAATAATTATCTATTTTATATTTTTCTTTAACTTTATTTATTAAGTTTTGGTCATATATTTTTTTCATATATTTATTGTGACATATGTCACAATAAATTACAAATCTATTTGTTATACTTCCCTAGAAAGAGAGGTATTTATATGAATAATAATGATTTATTTGAAAAAGCACCTGTATCCAAAGCTTACTTTAAGCTTGCTTTACCTGTCGTATTAAGCATGGTTATTTCTTTAGTATATAATATGGTCGATACTTATTTTGTGGCTCAAACACAAAATACAAACCTTGTCGCTGGTGTTTCTTTATGTGCGCCCATCTTTACCTTAATGATTGCCTTGGGTGATATTTTTGGTATTGGAGGAAGTTCTGTTATTTCACGTCTGTTTGGTCAAAAACTAGATGAAGAAGGAAAAAATGTGAGTGGTTTTTGTTTTTATGGCGCTATTGTTTGTGGAATTCTTGTTTCTATTATTATGATACTTGTTAAAAATCCTATTTTGGCACTTCTTGGAACAAATAAAGCAACTCTTCCTTATGCCAATCAATATTATACTTATATGGCTTTAGGAGCAACTTTAATTATTGTTTCTTTGACACCAAGTAATCTTATGCGAACAGAAGGTTTAGCTACAGAATCTATGATCGGGACAATAACAGGTTCCATCGTCAATATCATTTTAGACCCTATTTTCATTCTATATTTAAATATGGGAGCAGGTGGAGCTGCTATTGCAACGATCATTGGCTATCTTGCCTCTGACCTTGTCTTCATCTATCTTACTTTAAAGAAAAGTAAAAAATTATCTATTTCTTTAAAACATACCCATATCACTAAAAATGAATTAACTTCTATTTTTACAATTGGTATTCCTGCCTCTATTACCAATCTTATGTCAAGTTTTGCGATGGCTCTTACAAATAATTATCTTGTTGTTTATGGTAATGATAAAGTAGCCGCAATGGGAATTGTTTTAAAAATTAATATGATTGTTTTACTTGTCATGATTGGTTTTGCTTTTGGGGCACAGCCTTTACTTGGATATAATTATGGAGCGAATAATACAAAACGTTTAAAAGAAATTATTAAATTTGATTTATTAGTTGAAATTGTTTTTGCTTTAGGTACGTCTATTATCTTAGCTTTATTTACACCTTCATTTATTAAATTATTTATGAAAGATATTTCTATCATACAATCAGGAACTATTATGTTACGCTGTTTACTTTTATCTTCTCCTTGTGTAGGTATTATTCTTGTTTTTACGACCCTTTTCCAATCAGAAGGTAAAGCACTCCCTGCATTTTTACTTTCAATAGGTAGGCAAGGAATCGTCCTTTTAATTTGTATGATTCTTCTCGCAAATATCTTTGGATATACAGGTATTATTTGTAGTCAAATGATTGCGGATATCATAACCGCAATTACTGCACTTGTTTTATACAAAATATATAAATAATAAAAAGATGTCTTGTATTACTCTACATATAAGACATCTTTTATAAAGAAACAGCTATGTTTTTTATTTCTTGTACCATTAACATCTATATTTGATACTTTTCCATAATGTAATTGTTGATCAATGTCATAAACGCCTGAAAAGCATGTGGATCTACAACTTTCATTTTTTCTTCTATCTCTAAGATTTCATCTTGAAACTGCAATTTATATTTCATTATGATATTTTCTACTGATTCATCTAGAATATTTATAAGATTGAAATAATTCCGTATAAGTCTTCTAAAATACTTATGATATACAATTAGTGTAAAATATTCTTCCTCTTGTGCATAACGACTTTTTATATAACGATGTATTCCTGCTCTTTCATGAATAATATAAATAAGTGCATCTACTTTAAGATCATTTTGCATTTCTAAATTCAATACTTGATGATATGTATAAGCAACAATTAATTGATCAGGTAAAATATTCTCTTCATTTAAAGGAACATTCCAAAGATGCAACATTTCTTGATAACGATTTGAAATAAAAACATTGATTGTTTTTCTTTGATAGACATTACTCATTTAGTAAGACCTCCACTTCTTTATTTAAATCTTCATTTAAATCATTTCCTAATACTTCAAAAGTTGCAGCAGTTGCACAACCAAGTACATAAAGTTCATACGAATAATTCGAAGCGAGATAGCATAATAACAATTGTACATATTTATTATCTTCAAAATTATCAAGTATTTGAATTATTTCTTTTAGAGAACATTCTTTATATCTTAGATTAAGAGTCTGAAAAATTCCACGCTTAATAGTTTCAATAAGTGGTAAATATCCATCATGATTTATTATATAAAGATGTTCATAAGGCTTTTGTTCCATATCATAGCTTATTGAAGCACGCTTTATGAGTTCATCATAATTTTGATTCATGAAATCTGCGAATATTAATGCCATCTTCCATAATAAAACAGGATTGAGTTTTACAAGTTCTTCGAAAACAGATATATAATAAGTTGTTTGAAATACTCTTTCAAATGATCCTTCATCTTCTATATCCATTTGAGAATCTTCAATAAGTTCTTGCAAATCACTAAATTTAACAATTTTTCTATTTAATACATATGCAACATCTTGATATCTTTTTATACAGCTACATTGTTGTTCTGGAATTCCATAGAACTCACATCCTACATAAGATTTTACTAGTGAACCCAAATAATCAACCTTTAAAGGATAAATTTCACTCAAAAAGAGTGCCATCCCACATATTTCATAATCGTACATAAGCTTTTCCTTCTTTCTTTTTACATTTCTATCATATCATTTTCATCCTTATTATTACATTGAACAAATCCATTTAAAATACAAATAAACGGTGTTTAATTATAAAAAATATTATTCATTTCATTGGACTAGCCAGCCAATGACATCGACAAATGCCCATGTTATTCTCTTTTAAAGAAGCAAGAATTGTTTCTTTAATAAGAGAAAGGATGGTATTTTTATGATTGATTTAATTGAAAAGAATGAAGTTGTACAGTTCAAAGATGGTAGTTTTGTATTAGATGTCAATGTTTCTTCTAACGGTGAAACTGTGTGGTTAACATTAGATCAAATGAGTAGACTTTTCAACAAAAATAAGTCCACTATTTCTAGGCATATTTCCAATATTTTCGTCGAAGAAGAATTAGATGAAAAGAGTTCAGTTGCAAAAAATGCAACTCAACTAAAGAGATATGATCCGCGTACAAAAAAAGATAGGATCGCTACGGTAGATATTAATTATTACAACCTAGATGTTATTATTTCTGTTGGTTATAGAGTCAAATCTAAGCAAGGTGTTCTTTTTAGAAAATGGGCGAATAACATATTAAAAAGATATCTTTTAAAAGGATATGTTGTTAACGACCGTCATTTTCAAGATATTGATTATATTACAAAGATGCTCAATCAATATAGAAACGCTGGTGGAAAGCTTCCAAATAGTAATTCTATGTTAGAATTTCTAAAAGCTTATCAAAGAGGTTTTAAGATTCTTGATGATTATGATCATCATCACTTGGATGTTCCAATTGGTCAAAAAGATACCTATATTCTTCATTATGACGAATGTATAAAACTTATCCATAATACTATGTTTGAAAATAAAGGAGATTTGTTTTCTATTGAAAGGGATGATTCTTTTAGAAGCAGTATTTCGACAATTTATCAAAGTTTTGGAGAGGTTGATTTATATCCAACTTTAGAAGATAAAGCCAGTGCATTACTTTATTTTATTGTTAAAAATCATAGTTTTATTGATGGAAATAAAAGAATTGGTGCAACCATCTTTTTATATTTTTTAGAAAAGAATCATGCTCTTTATAAAAATGACAAAGAAAGAATCAATAATGATGCTCTAGCAACACTTACTATCCTAGTGGCAAGTTCAAGACCTGAAGATAAAGAAATTATGATGCAACTCATTAAAACGATTATTAAGTAAAAAAGAACTATTCAATCGAATAGTTCTCATCATGTTAGTCTAAATCTTCTCCTTGAGAAGCTATGACTTTTTTATACCAATAGAAAGAGTCTTTTTTACTTCTTGCCATTGTTCCAGTTCCATCATCATGTTTATCCACATAAATGAATCCATAACGTTTTCTCATTTCTCCAGTTCCGGCAGAAACTAAATCGATACATCCCCAAGTTGTATAACCAATAAGGTCTACACCATTTTCAATCGCTTTTGCCATTTCTTCAATATGGGCACGATAGTATTCAATACGATAATTATCATGAATACTTCCATCTTCTTCTACAGTATCATAAGCACCTAAACCATTTTCAACGACCATTAATGGTTTTTCATAACGATCATAAATCATTTCTAAGTAATATCTCAATCCTTTAGGATCAAGTGCCCATCCCCAATCAGAATATTCTAAGTATGGGTTACGTACACCAAATGACATATTTCCACTTACTGTATCATCATTTTTATGAGTAGTAACAGCTTGTGACATGTAATAAGAGAAAGTATACATATCAACTGTACCTTTTTTAAGTTCTTCTAAATCTTGTTCAGTAATGTCTAATTGAACATTATGTTCTTTCCATAAACGTTTTGTAAAGGTTGGATATTTACCTTTGCATTGAACATCTCCACAATAGAAGATTCCTTTTTCCCATTTAGAACGATTAAATAAGATATCTTCTGGATCTGATGTTAAAGGATAATAAGTAATACCACAAATCATACATCCAATTTTATTTTCAGGATCAATTTCATGTCCAATTTGTACTGCTCTTGCACTTGCGACAAATTGATAATGTAAATGTTGATAAGCTTCTTGATAAGCTTCATCGCTTGCATCATCTGGTAAGAAGTTGATTGTATTATTGATTTCATTAAATGTTAACCAGTATTTAACAAGTCCTTTGTATTCATTAAAGATTGTTGTTACGTATTTTTCATAAAGGGCAATGTATTTACGATCTAACCAATCTCCATATTTTTCTTCTAAAGCAAGTGGTGTATCAAAGTGCCAAATAGAAACAAGTGGTTCAATACCAGCATTTCTAAGTTCTGTAAAAACATTACGATAGAAATCTAAACCAGCTTGATTTGGTTTGTCTTCTTCACCTGTTGGATAAATTCTTGACCAAGAGATTGATAATCTAAACATCTTGAATCCCATTTCTTTAAGTAAAGCAATGTCTTCTTTATAATGATGATAGAAATCAATACCATCATGATTTGGATAAAGTTCATCATCAAATACCGCAAAATGAGCTCCTTCTGGTAATTTAAATCCATGGTTAGGTAATTTTTGTTTATTACCATCTTTATCAATAAATGTAACCATACGTGGTGTATTAACTGTACCACCTGTTGTTACATCTGTACGTGCCATTCCACGTCCATCTACGTTCCAAGCACCTTCACATTGATTGGCAGCAACTGCGCCACCCCAATAAAAATCTTCACTAAATTTCATTGATCTTCCTCCTTAAATTATCTCTATTATAAAATATTTTTATGTCTTATGTATTAAATTTTCATTCTATGCAACAAATAAAACCACACATGTATAAACAATCAATGTAATTACCATAAAAAGTGAAATAAATGCTGCCACAAAATCTTCATCTTCTTCACTTTTATTAAGCGGTGAAATCAACATTGGCATCGCAAATCCAGTTGGACACATAAAATAAATGAGAACAGCCATCATATAGATCTTATCTGCCATTAAATGTGGAAAGAAGATAAAGAATCCTGCAATCACAAAGATATAGAAAACAATTCTTACGCCTACAAGCTTTAATAATGATCCTAAAGTATCTTTATTGATTTTTAAATTATAACCAATAATCAATAAAATAAGACTGACAATAGGGGCTGTTGCTTGTTGAATGGTATTTGTATAAAGATCAATAAAAGCCGTTTGACTTAACAGATCATAAACACCTAAAAGGTTTAAAACAATTCCTAACATCACTGCAATTACAAAAGAATTCGTAAAAATCGTCTTTAATAATTCTTTTGTACTCGTATTACCTGAAGTTTGTTTTGCGACAAGAATAGGAATAATAATAAAAGCTATCACTGTTCCAGCAATATCAAAAATAACTGTATTACTGGCATAAGCAACTCCTACAATAGAAGTATAAAGAGGTAAAGCAACATTTCCACCTTCACATGTTGTCAGTAAATAAGGGGAAATATGCCCTACTTCCTTACCTGTAAATTTTGTTATACATTTACCTAAAACCAAGGCAAGGGTAAAGGCAATTAAAACGTAAAGTACGATAAGAATTGCTGATGATTCTATCTTAGCGGTAAATAAAACATTAAAAATAAGTATTGGGAATAAAACATTAAAGACAATATGATTGGCTCCTTCTTTTTGTTCAGGACTAATAAAGCCTTTTATACGAGCAATCATACCTAATATAATCATAAAAAACACAGGAAATAATGTTGATAATGCGTTCATAAAGTGCCTCCTTTTTTCAGTTGTATTGTATAGTTCTTTATTTATAATTACCAATACTTATATATTATATATATTTATTACCTTTGTTTATAAATAATGGTATACTCTTATCAGAGGTGATCTTATGGAAATACGTGTTTTAAAATACTTTTTAACAGTTGCACAGGAACAAAGTTTTTCTAAAGCAGCTAAAGTATTGAACGTCTCACAACCTGCACTTTCTAAACAAATTAAAGATTTAGAAGAAGAATATCATATAACATTATTTAATCGTACAACACGCTCATTATCTTTAACAGAAGAAGGCAGATTATTTAAAGAACAAGCAAAACAAATTATTAGTTTAGTAGATCGTACTGACTCTTATTTAAAGAATATTAATAAATATATTAGTGGGGACATTTATCTTGGTTGTAGTGAAAGTGAAGCAAATCGTATTGTCATGAAAGCAATCAATAAAACTCAACAACGCTATCCTGATATTAGGTTTCATATTTATAGTGGAAACGCACAATATGTTGAAGAAAAACTTGATCAAGGAATTTTTGATTTAGGAATTGTAACCGATCCTGCCGATTTATCAAAGTATGATTATCTTAAATTACCAACTCTTGATACATGGGGAATTCTCATGAAAAAAGACAGTAAACTTGCACATCTTGAAAACATTTCTCCTAAAGACTTATTAGATAAACCGATGATTATTTCTAATCAAGAAATGGTAAAAAATGGTATTAGTGGTTGGATGGGAGGCAATCAACGTGCTTTAAATGTAGTAGCTACTTATAATTTATTTTATAACGCTAAACTTATGTGTGAAGAAAATGTTGGTTATGTTTTAACCTTAAAACATCTTTATAATGAATCAAATGCTAGTCCTATTTGTTTTAAACCTTTAAATCCTCCTCTTACTTTAAGGAGTCATCTTGTTTGGAAAAAATATAAAGTTTTTCCTAAAGCTATTGAAATATTTTTAGAAATACTTAATGAAGAAATTAAAAAAAGCAGTATGTGAATGATAACTGCTTTTTTAGTTATTTATTGTTTCTTTAAGCCAATCTACAAATTCATCCATGCCTTCACCACTTTTAGCACTGACATAAAGAATTGTCGCATTAGGATTTAAGTTTTTGATATTTTCTTTTGCTTTTTCGATATCAAAATCAAAATAGTCTAATGTATCCATTTTAGAAATCAATACAAGATCACAAACACTAAACATTAAAGGATATTTTAATGGTTTGTCGTCTCCTTCAGGAACTGATAAAATCATAAGGTTTTTATGTGCTCCCGTATCAAATTCTGCCGGACATACAAGATTTCCTATATTTTCTAGAAAAAGAAGATCAAAATCATCGACTCCAAATTCATCAATTGCTTTTGTCGTCATTTCTGCATCAATATGACATAACCCACCGTTATGAATTTGAATAGATGGGACTCCTGTTTTATCCGCTACTTTTTGTGCATCAAGAGAGCTTTCAATATCAACATCCATGACACCAATTTTATATTGATCTTTAATTCTATTGATAACATCTGAAAGAAGGGTAGTTTTTCCCGAACCTGGTGATGACATCACATTAAGCATCGTTACTTTTTTCTTTGATAATCTTTCTCGAAGTTCATCAGCTGCTAGATTGTTAGTGTTAAAGACATTTTCATGGACTTCTATAACTCTTACTTTGGCCATCTATTTTCCCTCCCGTTCTTTCATTTTTTCTTTTAAATAATTGATCCAAGGTTCAAAGCCTTCATCTTTTTTAGCGGAGATATAAAAGATTTGTGCTTTTGGATTTAAAGTGTGAATTCTTTTTTCAACCAATTCTTTATCAAAATCAAAAACAGCTAAAGCATCTACTTTATTGATTAAAACAACATCTGATACAGTATAAACAAGTGGATATTTTGCAGGTTTATCATCCCCTTCAGGAACCGATAAAATTGTTATATTGATTCCTGACCCGGTATCAAATTCTGCAGGGCATACAAGATTCCCCACATTTTCAATAAAGATAAGATCAACATCTTCTATACCCATTTCATTTAAACCTTGTTGTGTCATGGCTGCATCCATATGACACATTCCACCGGTATGAAGTTGAATGGCTTTAGCGCCCCCTTCTTCAATCGTTTGAGCATCAACACTAGCATCAATATCACATTCCATAACACCTACTCGACAAGTATCTTTTAATCTTTCAATGGTACGAAGAAGCGTTGTGGTTTTTCCTGATCCTGGTGAAGACATTACATTGATCATTAATTTTCCTTGCTTTTTGAATTCATCACGAATTTTATCTGCTGTGACTTCATTTTCTTTAAAGATATTTTGTTTAAGTTCCACTATCTTCATAGATACCTATCTCCTTAATATTAAATTCATTTCCTTTTAGTAAATAAGTATGTTCACTATGACAATACGGACATGTTTTACCATAATCTATTGTTCTATATTGTCCATGACAATCTTCACAATAAGTAATCGCTTCTAATGTTTCAATATAGATTTTAGCATGTTCTGTCACAGCTTCTTTTTTTCTTGCCCAATTCCAACAATCGACAAGTTGATCATGAATGACACCAGAAACTTCTCCAATCTCTAGTGTCACATAATCTATTTTTTTTACATTGTTTTCTTCAGCAACTTTTTTTACATCTCTTACAACATAAAAGGTTACTCCTAATTCATGCATCTTAATGTTCTACCTTTTTCTTTAAAATAATATTTTTTACACGTTTTAATTGATAAGGAATAATTGCTTTAAACTTATCTTCAGCTACTGTCATTGTTGAACATTCTGGATGATCTCGATGTAATTTAATAGCATCAAAATCACATTTTGTTGTACAAATACCGCAACCAATACATTTATTAGAATCAACAATCGTTGCTCCACAGCCTAAACATCTAGATGTTTCTTTTTTAATTTGTTCTTCCGTAAGTGTTAAAACATTATCTTTAAACTTATCTGTAATCTTTTCATTAACACCTTCTACTTGTTTAGGTCCTCGATCATAGCTTTCCACTAAAATATCATCTGTATCAAGTGGTTTAAACTCCCAACGGTTACGTCCTGTTTCCATATGTCCATGATGAACATAACGATGGAGTGATTCTGCCGCAATCTTGCCTTGAGCAATGGCATCAATGGCGAATTTTGGTCCTGTATAAACATCGCCACCCGCAAAGATATCTTCAACACTTGATTGGAAAGTGACTTTATTTAATTCAATAGCTGGCCCATTAAACTTCACATCTTCCCCTTTTAATAAATCTCCCCAAACACTACGTTGACCGATGGCAAAGATAACACGATCACAATCAACTGTAACTGTGGTATTTTCATCGTAAACTGGCGCAAATTTACCTTCATCGTTAAATACTGAAACACATTTTTTGAAAACAATAGCACTTACTTTACCGTTCGTTTCAATAATTTCTTGAGGTCCCCATCCACAATGAATCGTTACACCATCTTCTCTTGCTTCTGCAATTTCTTCATTAGAAGCTGGCATATCTGCTTCTTGTTCTAGACAGAATTGTTGTACTTGGCTTGCTCCATTTCTAGATGAAACACGCGAAGCATCAATGGCTACATTTCCACCACCAACGACAACAACTTTACCATCAAATGGTGTGTTTCCACAGTTAGATTCATGTAAATAATCAATAGCTGTCATTACACCTTGTGAATTTATATTTTTAATATCAGGTAAGCTACCTGCACTACATCCAATTGCAATATAGAATGCTTGATAACCTTGATCTCTTAATTGTTGAATTGTTACATCTTTTCCAACTTCAATTCCTGTTTTGATTTCAACACCCATTTCTTTGGCAACATCTATTTCAGCATCTAATAAATCTTTTTCTAATTTATAAGATGGAATACCATAACGTAACATTCCTCCTGGATGTTCATTTTTTTCAAAGACAGTAGGACGATATCCTGTTTGAGCAAGATAGAAGGCCGCTGTTAAACCAGCAGGTCCACCACCAATAATCGCAATCTTTTCATCAAAATGATCCATATGAATACTTGCTGGAATGACTACTGGTGGAATATATCTTGTATCCGCATTTAAATCTTGTTCAGCAATAAATCTTTTAATGGCATCAATTGATAAAGCTTCATCAATTTTACCACGTGTACAAGCATCTTCACATCTTCTATTACATACTGCGCCACATACTGCTGGGAATGGATTTTGTTTTTTAATTAAAGCTAAAGCATCTTGATATCTTCCTTGAGAAGCCATTTTAATATATCCTTGAACCGCAATATGTGCTGGACAGGCACTTTTACAAGGGGCTGTTCCTGTTTCATAGGTATTAATTCTATTATTATCTCGATAATTAAAATCATATTTTTCTGGACCCCATTTAACCGCATCTGGTAATTCTTGTTTTGGATATTGAACTTCTGTACCATCTTTTTTACACAATTTTTGTCCTAAACGTACAGCTCCTGCTGGACAATATTCCACACATCTACCACAAGCTACACACTTATCTTTTTCAACGTGGGCTACATAAGCAGAACGTGACATATTTGGTGTATTAAATAATTGTGATGTTCTTAACGCATTACAAATTTCTACATTACAGTTACAAATACCAAAAATCTTATTTTCTCCATCAATATTAGTAATTTGATGAACAAAACCATTATCTTCCGCACGTTTTAAAATAGCTAAAGCTTCTTCTTTAGTAATATCATGTCCTTTCCCTGTTTCTCTACAATAATCCGCAAAGTCACCAACACCAATACACCAACCAAAATCATCATCAGCGCATCCATCATCAATTGCTTTTCTTGAAGCACGGCAAGAACATCTTCCTACACCAATTTTACCTTCATATTTTTCTAACCAGTAAGAAAGCTTTTCAATATCAATAGCTTCATTTTCCATTGAAATTGCTTTTTCTACTGGAATGACATGCATTCCAACTCCTGCTCCTCCAGGTGGAACCATTTGTGTAATTCCAACAAGAGGAATATATGTCATACGTTCAAAAAACGCTGCGATGTCAGGATGATCTTCCAAACGTGGATTTGAACGATCTGGTAATTCTTCCATATTAAATAATTCGGCACTTCCGGGTACAAACATTGGAAGAATATATCTTCTTTCACTTTGTGGAGCCGTACGTCCATGATGGTCATAATGATAACCATAATCGTATTCTAATAATCCTAAATAACTCATTTCGTCTAATGTTTTTTGAAAGTGTTCTTCTTGATCCTTTGTAACTTTACATAGGTCACACATTTCTTTGAATGTATAAGGGGTACGTTTTTTCATTGCTAAAGCTATATCTGCCATTTCATCGCTGACAATTTCAGCAAGTCCCCAATATTCAGGATCTTCAACTTTGACACCACCAAAAATATGTCCGGCAACATCCGTGATCTTTCTTCCTAATTTAACGATTTTCTCTCTTGGAGGGTTATCATGCTTATGATTTGCATTCCACTCCTCATATTTTTTCATACTCATCTATATTTCCTTCTCCTTTTAATAACTTTTTAAGCCAAAAAAACATTATAAATTAATTATACATTAATTATTTTAATAATGTATTATTTAAGAAACATTTGTTGAAAAAAGTGTGATTTTTTCACATATATTTAGACATTTTGTTTCTTTTGTCTAAAAATAAAAGGAGACTTTTAATCTCCTATCTATTATCTCTTCTTGCTTTTCTATCAGCAATGATATCAGAAATATCAAATGGTACTTCATCATCTTCTTGTTTATAGACATCTAAAAATGGAACATCTTCTACACTTCTAAGTGGGAACTCTGATTTTGCAGTTACATCTTTTAAATCACATTCAATAACACCAATATACATTCCGGGAATAACTTTTCTTTCACTTAATGGTTTAATTTCTCGGTTGTTACATGTATAAAGTAGATTATAACCCTTTTCCCATGTTTCAGGATCATCTTTATAATCTAATATTTTCATTTTTCCTTTCGCAATAACACTACGATAATCATGATAATGTCCTTTATATTTTTTATCAGGAAAATCATTAAAGATACTAAATTCAACACATACTCTTGGATCTTTCTTAAGTAATTCTACTTTTTTACCTACTTTCATAAAATGTGTATATACATTTAACTGAGTATCTGTCATTTCAAAGCCAAAACTCATGGGCACAACATAAGGAAAACCATCTTCATCATTCATTCCAACATTAACAATATTCATTTCTTGAAGCATTGCTTCTATCAATCTATAATCGACTACTTCTCTTTCAAATCGTCTCATTTCACTCACCTCTATTACACTATACTTTGTTTTATTTTATTTTCAAATATCTTTCACTTTATGAAAAATATCTTATAATAATTTCGAGGTGGCTTATGAATACATTAAAAATACAAATAAAACCCTATTATCATAATAATGCATTTAATTTAAAAGATGATCAAATACATATTTTATCTACAAATAAAAATGAAGAAGATGTACAAGATCTTCTTCAAAAAATGAATCTTTGTGATTATACAGTTTTAATTCAACTAGATATGGAAAATTATACTTATGGTTATTTACATACATCATCAAATAAAGAGTATGAACTCTTTTATTATAATGATTTTGATGATTATGAAGATGAAATTAAATTTGGTAGTTCCAAGTGGATTAATATGATGTTATCAAATCAATAGATTTTTAATTAAATTGATAAATATTTTTATCTAAATACTCACTACTTTTTTGAACTTCTTCATTAATATAATCTAGACCATATTTTTCTATAATAGTAGGCAATTTTGAAAATAAATTTGTACCTAAACCTAATTTATTCCCATTGATTTTAAATCCAATAGCAGCAAGAGTTGTGGGATACATATCCATATGGGTAAATTGCCTATTTTTAATTTGTGTTGTTTTTACTTTAGAATTAATAAAACAATTATATGTTGTTCTTTGATATGAATCAGGAATGTCTTTTATGTAAGTTTGCGCCATTGTTGGATGGTCTCCCACTAATACAATTGTTGTATTCGAAAACCATTCTTGGCTTTGACACCATTCAATAAAATTTGAGACAAGTTTAGATTGACAAGCATAGACATTTTCATATTGATTCTTATATGTATTAGGACAATTTGAACAAGTAAATCCATTAGGTGTATGACAATCAATAGTGGCCATAGTAAAATTAAATTTGTTAGGTGATGAACCCAATTTTGTAAGTTCCTCTTTCGCAAATTCAAATAATTGATAATCGTTGAAACCCCATTGGTTTACATTGTTCTTTTGATAAGAATACATACTTTTTAAGTCATTGTAATCATAAATTGTATCAAATCCATGTTGTAAAAATAATTTATCTGTTCCTGCAAATCCTTTTTGTGAACCAATCATTAATTCTTGTGTATATCCTTGTTCATGTAAAAAATCACTTAATGTTTTAGCACCTGGCATAAATTGATTCTGCTTATCCATATCATTTGCGACATCCACTTTTAAAGGTAAACCCGTTAATTGTGCTGTCATCGATGCAATTGTCCATGTTGTACCTGTAAAAGGAAGTGCTCCACCTAACTTATCAGTATTAGAAAAACTAATATTTTCTTGTGCAAGCTGAGTTAATTCTGGTAAACAATTTACTTCTTTAATACCTCCATTATTTTTGTCCATAAAAGAATTTTCTATAGACTCTAAATAAATGTAAATAAGATTATTTGGGTTTTCAGAGGCAATTTGTATATCTTGAGGATTTTGATAAATAATTGTACTATCTCCTATATATTCAGTAGATTTTTTTGTTTTTACTTTTTTCTTATTGTAAATTGTAGTTTTTTGATTTTTATAATTTAAATAATCTAAAATATTATATCGCGAATTGGTATAGAAAACATTTAATAATAGACTAAAGATTAGAATAACTGAACCCGTTATTTTCATAAATTTAAAAGATTTTTGTTTAATATTTTTTTGTAAAAAAAGAACAAGTAAAATAAAAAGAATAACTATAAAAATAGTAGGTACTAATGCTTTTAGTATAAAAGAATATATTAAAGATAAATCTGTACCACTTGTTGGTGAAAGTAATGTAAAAAGTATTTCTTGAATTTTAACATTTCCAAAATTATAGTAAACCCATATATTTACAAACAATAGAAAAATATTCAAAAAAAAGAATAAAGTCATTAAAAATAATAAAATCCTATTTTCCCTTTTCATACATTTTCCCCTCCATATAGAAAGATAATATCAAAAAAATATAAACAGAGTGTTAATAAGTAAAAAAAAAAGAACTGGCAACGAGCTATTT
>JAUNWT010000143.1 GCA_030540195.1 Bacillota bacterium
GGAGCACACCAACCAATACCATGTGTTAAACCAGAAATATCTTTGATTTCTCTTGAATATACCCATTTTCCTTCTTCAGGAATAGGAGCACATCCGTGTGATGCACCACGATTTACAGTGCACATTTCTTCAACTTCATGTGAATAAATCATTTTTTATTTTCTCCTTTCATCACATTAATGATCACAAACATTAAAAAAGAAATAACGTAAAAACTACATAAATTTCTTCCTTCAGGTGAAGGAATTCACCTGAACAAATTATAAAGTGTCGATTAAAGAAAGTCAATGAAACAAGAAAGATAAATAAATGAAAAAAGGAATTTTTTTGTATCAATCAAAGAATATTTCTTAAAAAAAAGGACAAAATAGTATTTGTAGTTGAAAAAAAGAAGATAAAAAGGGTTGACACATACAGTTAGTATATGCTAACTTATAGACAGTTAGTTACAGCTAACTTCGTGTTAATAAATCATTTTTTATTGATACCAGATCACAAACAAAATCACAAACACAAACAAAACAAAAAAATGAAAGAAGGAAGTATTAAAATGGATTTAATTCAAAGTATTAAAGCACGCGAAGTATTAGACTCTCGTGGAAATCCAACTGTTGAAGTTGAAGTAAGAAGTGAATGTGGAGCTTTTGGTAGAGCAATCGTACCAAGTGGAGCTTCTACAGGAATTTATGAAGCCGTTGAATTAAGAGACGGAGATAAATCACGTTATTTAGGTAAAGGTGTTTTACAAGCTGTTAAAAATGTAAATGAAGTGATTGCTCCTGAATTATTAGGATATGATGTTTTTGCTCAAAGAGAAATTGATCAAGCAATGATTGATTTAGATGGTACAGATAATAAAGGAAAACTTGGAGCAAACGCTATCTTAGGTGTTTCTCTTGCTGTTGCTAAATGTGCTGCTGATTCATTAGGTATGCCATTATATCGTTATATTGGTGGAGCTAATGCTCATGTTATTCCTACACCAATGATGAACATTATTAATGGTGGGGCACATGCTGACAACAACATTGATTTCCAAGAATTTATGATTATGCCAGTTTCAGCTCCTACATTCAAAGAAGCAATTCGTATGGGTGCTGAAGTATTCCATAATTTAAAAGCTGTATTACATGATAAAGGATTAAATACTGCTGTAGGTGACGAAGGTGGATTTGCGCCTAACTTAAAATCAAATGAAGAAGCTATTCAAACAGTTATTGAAGCGATTGAAAAAGCAGGTTATAAACCAGGTGTAGATGTTAAACTTGCAATGGACGTTGCTAGTTCAGAATTCTATAAAGATGGTAAATATGTTTTACCAGGTGAAGGAAATAGAACATTTACTTCAAAAGAACTTGTTGATTTCTATGCTGAATTAGTTGAAAAATATCCAATTATTTCTATCGAAGATGGTCTTGATCAAGATGATTGGGAAGGATGGAAATATTTAACTGAAAAATTAGGTAAAAAAGTACAATTAGTAGGAGATGACTTCTTTGTAACAAATACAAAACGTTTACAAGAAGGTATTGCTAAGAAAACTGCAAACTCTATCTTAATTAAAGTTAACCAAATTGGTACTTTAACTGAAACATTAGAAGCAATTCAAATGGCTCAAAAAGCAAACTATACTGCAGTTGTTTCTCATAGATCTGGTGAAACAGAAGATACAACAATTGCTGATATCGCAGTTGCTACAAATGCTGGACAAATTAAAACGGGTTCTGCATCAAGAACAGACCGTATTGCTAAATACAATCAATTATTAAGAATTGAAGATGAATTAGGAAAACAAAGCTTATACGGTGGCGTTGATTCATTCTATCAATTAGATAAATAATTTCGCTATTAAAAGATAATGTTGTTATATCCCTTTAACGATTAAATCGTAACTTCCCAATTTTAGACTAAATCATATAAGAAATATTATCTTTTAATAATATAGATAAGAAAAGGTGATGTAAGTCATCTTTTTTTGTAAATAAATTACATCCTTTATTTAATTAAAAGAAATATATGTAAATAACTCTCTAAATATTTTAAAAAGGTATACAATTTCTATCCTATATATAAAATAAAGATTGTCATTTACTTAATAAATTAAATACCTTCCGTATTTTTTTGACTACTTGCGGAAATGACATGAAAATCATTTGTTTCGACAAATGATTTTTTTTACTTATCCATGTAAATAAATTACATCGTTTTTTAAAAGAAAAAAGAATGCTGTAAATAAAAAACAAAAACCAATGTAAGCCTTTAACAATGAAAAATGTCACGTTATGATAATCATGTCAAAATTAATTAAGGGAGGAAATAATTATGGACAAAATGGCAGATGTCTTAGGTCGCGCTGGTGCATGGTGCGGTCAAAA
>JAUNWT010000052.1 GCA_030540195.1 Bacillota bacterium
TACTCCACCTAATAATTTAGAGCGAACCTCTAAGCACCGGATAATTTAATATACCGAAGTTTTCAATAAACTTCCTTTTAATGTACAATTTCATTGAGTAAATTGACGGCAGCCATGGCATCTTTTGTATAGTGATCCGCATGAATATCTTGAGCGATATCTTCTGTTAATACGGCACCACCAACAAAGATTGGACACATATTTTCTTCTTGTTTTAATAAAGCAATCGTTTCTTCCATTGAAACAACCGTTGTTGTCATTAAGGCTGAAAGGCCAATGGCTTTAGGATGATGTTTATGATAGGCATCTAAAACGACTTCTGCAGGCACATCTTTTCCTAAATCAATGACTTGATAGCCATAACTTTCTAAAACGATTTTTACGATATTTTTTCCAATGTCATGAATATCTCCATGGACAGTTGCAATTAAAACAGGACCTTTAGAAGATTCTGTTGTTTTAAAAGTTTGTTTAATGACATCAAAGGCAATTTTACTAGCTTCTGCGGATTGAATTAATTGTGGTAAGAAGATTTTACCTGTTTCATAGTCTTTTCCAATTTGGTCAAGAGCCGGAATTAAAATATCATTGACGATTGTTAGACCATCTTGACTTTCTAAGGCTGTTTCTGTTGCTTTTTTGACTTCATCTTTTAAACCGTGTAAGACAACATCGTTTAAAGAAAAGGATGTTGTTTGTTTTGGTAAAACGACTTGACTTTGTGCTTGTTTTTGAATGTAATTTGTAGCATCTTGGTCATAATTATAAAGCACATTGAAGGCATCAATTGTATTCATCAGTTCTTGATCTAAGGGATTGATAATTGGGAGATCAAGTCCTGCTGACATTGCCATCGCTAAGAATGTTTTATTAAGTAAAGGACGATTTGGTAAACCAAAGGAAACGTTACTTACCCCTAAAACAGTATGGACACCCAATGTTTTAACCATTGAAACTGCTTTGACGGTTTCCATGACTTCTTTTTGTTGAGCAGAAGCGGTTAAAACAAGACAGTCAATAATGATGTCTTTTTTATCAATGCCATACTCTTTGGCTTTGTTAATGATTTTTTTAGCGATTTCAAATCTTTGCTCAGCCTTTGGAGGAATACCATTTTCATCTAAGGCTAAGCCAATGACAACACCACCATATTTTTTTACAACAGGGAAGACGGCTTCCATGGTTTCATCTTTTCCATTGACAGAGTTAATAAGTGGTTTTCCGTTATAATAACGACAAGCTTCTTCAATTGCTTGAAAATTAGAACTATCGATTTGTAAAGGAAGTTGAATAACTTCTTGTAATAATTTAATAACATGTTTCATCACTTTTGGTTCATCAATACCAGGTAAACCGACATTGACATCTAAAACATGAGCTCCTGCTTGTTCTTGTTTGATGGCTTCTACAACAAGTTCATCATAACGTTCTTCTTTTAAAGCGGCTTTTAGTTTTTTCTTTCCTGTTGGATTTAATCGTTCTCCACAGACTACGACATGTTTTCCAAATTCAACAGTTGTTGTTCCTGAAGAAACACGTGTCAACGAAGAAACTTCTCTTGGAGTCACTGTTGATGGGCAGTTTTCTTTTAATTTTTGAATAAATTCAGGGGTTGTTCCACAACATCCACCAACGATAGCGATTCCTTTTTTGACAAGAGGAACGATTGCTTCAATAAATTCATCTGCTTTCATTGGATAAACGGTTTGTCCATCTTCTAAAAGAGGGAGACCCGCATTTGGTTGAATCATCACAGGAAAAGAGGTGCTTTCTAAAATATTTTCAATAATAGGGGCCATTTCATTTGGACCTAAAGAACAGTTGATTCCTAAAGCATCCACTTTTAATCCTTCTAAGACATTGACCATTGTAAGAGGATCACAGCCTGATAAACTACGACCATTTGTTTCAAAGGTCATTGTCGCAAAAACAGGAAGATCACTGCATTCTTTAACAGCTAAAATACTGGCTTTTAATTCATAGATATCTGTCATTGTTTCAAATAAAACAACATCAATATCTTCTTTTACAAGTTCTACCATTTGTTTAACACTTTGATAAACTTCATCAAAAGTTAAAGTTCCCATAGGCTCCATAAGTTTACCAATAGGTCCAATATCTAAAGCAATATAAGCATCAGGTTTGATTTTTTTAGCCTCTTTTGCATTTTTGATAGCCGCTAAAATTACTTCTTGATAGCTGTATTTATGTTGTTCTAATTTAAGTGGATTTGCGCCAAATGTATTTGTGGTAATAAAATCAGCTCCCGCTTTTAAATAACGATGATGGATATCAATAATCATTTCAGGATGTTCGATATTATAATATTCTGGAATTTCTCCAGCCTTCATTCCTAGTTCTTGGAGTTGCGAACCAAAACCACCATCAAAAATAAGAAGATCTTTATTTAATCTTTCGCGTAACATGTTTGACCTCTCTTTCTAAAATTACAATCTTTTATATGTAAACAATTCTGACATGTTTTTTCTTTTCTCTTATCACCTAAACCAATCAAACCAATCATTGATTTTTGCGGTAATAAAATATTACTTTCTTGGACTGTTAAACCAATTTTTTTAGAACTTTCAATAATGAAAGCAAGCTCTTTATTGAGTTCAATAGGGACACGACCATAACCTGGACAAAAACGAAATGTTCTTTTACCGATTAGTTGTTCATTTTCATATTCATCACATTGTACTTCTAAATAACTACTTGCGACGGCATCAAAAATCGTCGCTTTGGTCATATCAATATGACTATAATAATGAGATCTTTTTTCAACCTGTAACCCTAAAGTACAGCCAATAATAACAACATCATGACAATTTTGAAATAAATCATTCAATTCTGGATAATCGAGATTTAAAGAAATTTCATCAATTCTTAAAGGATGAAAAGAAAGAGGAAATTTACGATAAGTTGCTCTAAAAGAACTCATTTTTTCAATTTCCTCTATACATTCATCAATCAAAACATTCAATTTTTCATCAAGTGTTTGATGATGATATCCTAAATACTTTAAAGCATTTTCTTTAATCTTTGAAAAATTCATCACGGATATATTCTGTTCTCTTTAAAATTTCTTTCGCAATCTCTGGTTTATTCATTGTATAAATATGTATCCCATCCACACCATGAGTCATTAAATCAATAATTTGATAGGTTGCATAATGAAGTCCAACTTCTTTACCAGCTTTAGGATTTCCTGCAAAACGATCAATCATGGCCGCTAAATCAAAAGGAACAGAACAGTTTGACATTTTTGCGATATTTCTTAATTGCTTTGGATTATGAGCGGGCATAATTCCAGCAAGAATAGGGACATGAATTCCAATTTTTCTTGCTTCTCTTACAAGACGATAATAATATTGATTGTCATAAAAAATTTGTGTGACAAGATATTTTGCGCCAGCATCCACTTTCTTCTTTAGGTTTAAAAGATCTTCATCAAAGTTTCGTGCTTCATAATGTGTTTCTGGATAACATCCACCAGATAAACAAAAATCATTTGGAAAGTTTTCTTCAATATAGCTATTTAATTCACTGGCATATTTAAAATCACCATGATTAATGCCATCACCATCTTTAGGATAATCTCCTCGTAAAGAAAGAATATTTTCGATTCCGTTTTCTTTAAGTTCAGTTAAAATATCTTTAATTTCATCTTTGGTATTATTCATACAAGTAAGATGTGCTACTGATTCAATACCATATTTATTTTTAATGGTTGAAGCAATTTTGCAGGTATTTTTAGATGTAGAACCATTGGCTCCATAAGTGACTGATATAAAATCAGGATTCATTTTTGCAAGTTCATCAATGGTTGCATAAATAGATGTAATATCATTTTCATTATTTTTTGGTGGAAAAATTTCAAAAGATAATGTTGGTCTTTTCTTTAATAATTCGTTAATTTTCATATGTTTCCCTCGCTTTGTTTATTATTATATAGAGAAAAGAAGAGAGAGTAAATGAATAAATGAAAGAAGTTGACTATAGTTTTAAACTATGACTAACTTTCTTCATCAATAAGAGCTTCTGCAATATTCGTAAGCGAATGGCTTAAAGAAGAAAGACTGGCGACAAGTAAAAAGAAATCTTCTTGATTTTCAATTTGTAAATTAAAATCTTCAAGAATTTGTTGAATGATTTTTTGTAGTTGTTGGTTCATTATGTGTTTGATTTCTATGAAATGATCATAAAGTAAAGACAAATCTGTATCACTTTCGTAAATAGGAGTAAGGAGTTCTTTGATTTCTTGAATTGAAAGATTGTTTTTAAGTTGATAAATGATCAACATTTGAATGATTTGTTCCTTTGTATATTTCTTTCCTTTGACAGGTGTAATAACTTTTGCTTTAGAATAGTTGTTGATCATGGTTTTTGTAAGAAGTTTATCTTCTTCATTTTTTTTATTGTTTGCTAGATGAGTTTCAAAAAGAGTCATGATTTGATCCATATAGAGATCTAAATCAGGAATATCTTTTGAAATAAGAGAGCTTTTTTGACTTTCTTTTTCTATAATGTTTTCAAGTAATTCTTTATTCATGTTTTCACCTCTATGTTATTGTATAAGGAATAGATTATCTTTGCAATAGAAACTATATAAAATGGTATTTAATACTATATATCTATAAAAATCTTACTAGGATTTTAAAAAGCTTTATTGTATAATGTCTTTGGTGATTAGATGAAAAATGTAAGTAAGAAAAATTGGGTATTATATATTGTAACTTTTTTAGTGGTTGTTATTGGTGATCAACTTACCAAAATCTTTGTTTCGTCTTCGATGAAACTAGGGCAATCACAAACAATTATTGATAATTTCTTTTATTATACCTATTCGCACAATCAAGGAGCTGCTTGGGGAATTTTATCAGGACATATTAGTTTATTTGTTGTCTTTTCTTTAGCGGCAGCCATGTTTATGTTTTATTATTTTAGTAAGACAACAAAGGCACAAAGACTTACACGTTATGGAATTGTTTTAACGTTTGCAGGGTTGGTTGGTAATTTAACAGATCGACTTTATTTAGGGTATGTAAGAGATTTTATTGATTTTATTATTTTTGGTTATGATTTTCCTATTTTCAATATTGCGGATATGGCAGTAGTTATTGGAGTAGGATTGATAATTTTAGAGATTGTATTTGAGGATTATATAGATGGAAAAAAGAAAATTAGAGATTAATGAAGAAAATGTACGTTTAGATAAATTTGTGATGCAAGAAATGCCAGATTTATCAAGAACGCTTATCCAAGAATATATTAAAGAAGGACATATTCTTGTAAATGGTAAAAAAGAAAAAGCAAGTTATAAAATTAAAATGGATGATGATATC
Organism: Bacillota bacterium; assembly: GCA_030540195.1. GTDB lineage: Bacteria > Bacillota_I > Bacilli_A > Erysipelotrichales > Coprobacillaceae > Faecalibacillus. Next base: position 5,346 of record JAUNWT010000052.1, read on the forward strand.
GAAGTAACAATTCCTGAAAACAAGGATATGGATGTTTTACCAGAAGACATTCCTTTGGATATTGTTTATGAAGATTCGGATGTAATTGTCGTTAATAAACCTTCAGGAATGATCGTTCATCCAAGTGCTGGTATTTATAGTGGTACTTTAGTGAATGCACTTCTTTATCATTGTAAAGACTTATCAGGAATCAATGGGGTCAATCGACCTGGTATTGTTCATCGTATTGATAAAGAAACCAGTGGGTTATTGATGGTGGCTAAAAATGATAAAGCACATCAATCATTAAGTGAACAATTAAAAGAACACAGCGTGACACGTCGTTATGTTGCTTTAGTTCATGGGGTGATTCCTCATACCCATGGAAAAGTCAATGCACCGATTGGACGTGATGTCAACGATCGTCAAAAAATGGCTGTTACAAAAACAAACAGTAAAGAAGCAATTACGAATTTTACAGTTTTAGAAAGATATAAGGATATGTCTTTAATTGAATGTCGTTTGGAAACAGGAAGAACACATCAAATTAGGGTGCATATGTCTTATATTGGTTATCCAGTCTATGGAGATCCAAAATATGGTAAGAAAAAAGATGATCAAAGTCATGGACAATTCTTACACGCTAAAAAATTAGGTTTTATTCATCCAACAACAGGGGAATATTTAGAGTTTGAATGTCCATTACCTGATTATTTTCAAGCAAAACTTGATGAATTGAAAGGAGAATAAGATGTCTAAAAAAATTATTTCTTGGCAACAATATTTTATGGGAGTGGCAAAGCTTTCAGCCCATCGTTCTAAAGATCCTAATACGCAAGTAGGTGCTTGTATTGTTTCTCCAGAAAATAAAATTGTGGGAGTTGGCTACAATGGACTACCATGGGGATGTGAGGATGATAAATTTCCTTGGCAAGCAAGAGAAGGGGATTTATATGATACAAAGTATCCATATGTTGTTCATGCGGAGTTAAACGCTATTTTAAATAGTATTGGGGATTTAAAAGGATGTACGATTTATGTTTCTTTATTCCCTTGTCATGAATGTGTTAAAGCAATCATTCAAAGTGGTATTAAAGAAATTATTTATGAAGATGAAAAATATAAAGGGACAGACAGTGATCGTGCTGCCAAACGTATGTTGGATGCAGCAGGAGTTAAATACACAAAGATACCTGTTTTTGAATTAAAGAGTTTGTAAAAGAAAAGACCTTCCTAGGAAGGTCTTAAATTACATCTTTAATACGTTTATAATTTGTCATATTTGTTTTTGTTACTTTAAGTAACATTTTTTTACCATATTTTTGTGCAATTGTTACAGCAACATGATCAACAACAGAACTTGTATTACCTCTTGGTAATTTCATTTTCAAGCTACGAGACATATTGTTAAAATATTGGTAAAAGGCGTATTTCGAAAGAATAGACGAACACATAATTGCAAGGTATTGTTCTTCTCCTTTTTGTTCAAATGATAAATCTTTTACAACGATTACTTCATTTTTTAAATAATTATAATACGTTTTAGGTGAAACAAATTGATTTACGACTTTTTTATCAATTTTCATTGCAACTTTTTGCATTACATTTGTGACGGCTTGGTTATAAAGCTTTGCTTTGATGTTTGCAAGATTATTTCCTGCAGCGGCCATTTGATTATAGTGAGAATTATCAAGAATCAATAAACTATAAACAAGTCGATCTTTGATTTCTCTAGCAATATCAATAACTTCTTGTGGAGTCATGAGTTTAGGGTCACGAACATTTAAACTCATCAACCAATCATAATCACGTTCGTCGATATAGCATGCAACAACACAAAGAGGTCCAAAAAAGTCACCAGAACCTGTTTCATCACAACCAATATGAGATAAAGGATAATATTTTTTTTCTCCAGTAGATGAACCAGCTTCAGTTACAGGGGCGTACTTTTCAACATGCATATCGATAATATTCATAAGTTTGTTATTATTTGCTACATTCATGTCATTTCTTTCCTCCTACCATATATACTAATTATAACATATTTTTCATTTTTTGACACTATATTTTTGTTTTGATACAATTATTGCGAGGTGATTTTGTGAATCCAATGACTTTGGATCTTGTTATTGTATTGTTCCTTATTATATATACAATTATGGGATATATAAGAGGGTTTATAATAAGACTTTATGATTTTTTTACGTTATTTTTCTCACTTTTTTTAGCGTATAATTTTTCTTTACCACTTTCTAAATTATGGACACTCTATTCTTTAGAAGGATTGCTTGCACCACTTGGTGAGAAAATGAATCAAATACTTATTTTTGTAATTATTTTTTTTATTACAAAATTTTTATTTCAATTATTAGGAACGCTTTTAAAACCTTTTTTAAAAAAACTTGTCTCTTTATTAAAAATGACACGGTTTTTTGATGGATTACTTGGAAGTATTCTTTCAATTATTCAAGGTGTAATTCTTGTTTATCTGGTTTTATCAATGATTTTTGTACCTTTTATGAAAGATAGCAAGAAAACAATTCAAGAAAGTACGGTTGCTTCTTTTATTATGGAAACCATGCCAGATTATTATTCATCATTTATTGAATATGACCAGCTTGACCAATTGACCTCTTTTGATTTATCATTACCAAATGAAAAACAAGCAGGAATTGTGACGGACTTTATCGAACAAGCAGATCAAAATCAATGGTTAGAAAAAGAGACGATTAAACAATTTATTCAAGATTATTATAGTGAATTAGACAAAGATGATTTAAGTGAAGAAGATTATCAAAAATTACAAGCGCTTTGTCAAAACTATCAAATAGATATTCAAGCGATACTAAAGGGGGAATAGGATTTGAAAAAATATTATGAAACATTAGAATTTTCCATGATACAAAAAACAATCAAAAACTATTGTTTTAGTGAAATGGCTAAAAATCAAGTGGATGCTTTAAAACCTTATCATGATTTAGATGATTTAAAGCTTTATCAAGATGATGTTTTTCATGCTATGAAAATTATTTATGCTTATGGAAGAATTCCTCTTGCACCTTATGAAGATATTGAAGAAATTATTCAAAAGGCACAAAAGGGAGGTGTTTGTTATCCTCAAGATTTCTTAAAAATTATTCAAATATTAAAAAATGTTTTAGAAATACAAAATTATTTAGAAAATGATATTGAAAAAAGTCATTTAGTAGAAACAATGGAACTTTTCTATTTACCTAAGGATTTATATAATGAAATTCAAAAATGTATTGATCCTTCTGGAAATATCTATGATCATGCCAGTCCAGAACTTTATCGTTTAAGAAGACAAATCAATGCGATTGAAGCCAATATGCGAAAGAAAATAGAAGCATTAAAATTACAAAATAAAGATTATCTTTCACATGATGTCATTTCAACAAGAAATGATCATTTTGTTTTACCAGTCAATGTTTCTTATAAAAATCAAGTCAAAGGGATTCAACATGGACATTCTTCTTCAGGTAGAACTACCTATGTTGAACCAGAAGCGATTGTGGCCTATAACAATCAATTAGCACAAGTTAAACAAGATGAACAAATTGAAATCCATCGTATTTTATTAGAACTTACGAAGAAAGTAAAAAGCTATGATCGTGTTTTAAAAGAAAACTTAGAAATCATGGTTGAAATCGATGTTATTTTTGCGATTGGTGAATATGGTAAGAAGTTAGATATGGTTTTACCAGTTGTTGATGAAGATCTTCAAGGAATTGAAATGTTGAAAGCAAGACATCCTTTAATTGATCAAAATGAAATTATCGCCAATGATATTGTGTTAAAGAAACCACAAGATATTTTACTTATTAGTGGAAGTAATACCGGTGGGAAAACAGTAGCTTTAAAAACGGCAGGACTTCTTTCGTTAATGGCAATTTGTGGTTTGCCAATTCCTGTTAAAGAAGCAAAAGTACCTTTGTTTGATGAAATTTTTGTGGATGTAGGAGATGAACAATCTATTGAACAATCTCTTTCAACTTTTTCGTCTCATATGAAACGTCTTGTCGCAATCACCCAAGAGGCTTCTAAAAAAAGTTTAGTCATTATTGATGAAATTTGTTCGGGAACAGATCCTCATGAAGGTGAAAGCCTTGCACAAGCAATTTTGACATATTTACATGAAAAAGGAGCTTATGTATTAGCATCAACACACTATAGTGCTTTAAAAGAGTATGCGAAAGAATCGGATTATATTAAGATTGCATCAGTTGAATTTGATCAAGAAAAAATGCAACCAACGTATCGTTTAATTGATGGAAGTGTTGGAAATTCATATGCAATCGAAATCTCTAAACATTTAGGTTTGAACCAACAAATAATAGAACATGCAGCAACTTTAAAAAGTGAAAGTATGACAACATCACAAAAATTATTAGAAAAACTACAAACAGAAATGGAAGCTCTTCGCCAACAAAAAGAAGAATTGGATAAATTACAAATAGAAGTCCAAAATAAAGAAAAACATTATCAACAACTTTTAGATAATTATCAATCAAGAAAAGAACAAATGATTGAAAAAGCACAAGATGAAGCGAATGATTTATTAAAACAGGCACAAGATAAAGCAGATGCCATTTTAAAAGAACTTCAAGGACAAATGAAACCACATCAAGTTATTCAAGCTAAAAAACAATTGGATGATTTAAAATATCAAAAGAAAGTTCAAGAAAATCATGAAGATCATGATTATAAAATAGGGGATATTGTTAAAGTCTTATCGGTTAATCGTCAAGGAGAAGTTATTGATATTAATAAAAAAGGACTGTTAACGATTTCTATGGGTGGCTTAAAATTGAACGCTAAAAAAACAGAAGTTCAATTTATGCATGAAAAAGTACCAGAAAAGAAAGAAACATCGAATATTCGTTCTTTACGTAAAGCAACAAAGCAAAGTTTTGAACTTAATATTATAGGAATGCGTTATGAAGAAGCAATGATTGCTGTTGATAAATTTATTGATAATGCGCTTGTTTCTAATTATTCTATGGTACGTATTATTCATGGAATGGGTACAGGTGTTTTAAGAAAAGGTGTACGTAAAATGTTGGATAAAAATAAATATGTGAAGTCTTATCAAGATGGAGGACCAAATGAAGGTGGCTTAGGGGCTACTTTGGTGTATTTTGAATAATGGATATTAAATATGATGTTAAATATATAAAAGATAAATTATCGCTTTTACCTATGCAACCAGGCTGTTATTTGATGAAAGATAAAGAGGGTACGGTTATTTATGTTGGAAAAGCAAAAAAATTAAAAAATCGTGTTTCTTCTTATTTTGCAGGAAGTCATAATTATAAGACAACAAAACTTGTTCAAGAAATTGTTGATTTTGAATATATTGTTACAGATAGTGAAAAAGAAGCCCTTTTATTAGAAATTAATCTGATTAAAGATTATGCACCTAAATACAATATTAGTTTTATGGATAATAAATATTATCCCTATATCCAACTAACAAAAGAAAGACATCCTCGATTAAAAATCGTAAGAAACGCTAAAGAAAAAAAACACAAACACTTTGGCCCTTTTCCTGATGGTACAGCTGCTAGAGAAACCTATAAACTTTTAAATCGTTTATATCCACTTAGAAAATGTAACCATATACCTAAAAAAACATGTCTTTATTATCAATTAAATCAATGTTTAGGTCCTTGTGTAAATGAAGTGAGTGAAGAAGAATATAAAAAAATCACCAAACAAATTACACAATTTATCCAAGGAGATACCAAAGAAATTATTGATGATTTACAAGATAAAATGATGCAAGCTTCAGAAACTTTAAACTTTGAACTAGCAAAAGAATATCGCGATTTAATTCATTATATTCAACATGTAACCAGTAAACAACATGTTCAATTTTCAGATCAAATTGATCGGGATATTTTTGGCTATTATCAAGATAAAGGCTATCTTTCTTTGCAACTTTTCTTTATGCGAAATGGAAAGCTATTAGCAAGAGATTTGAATCTTGTCCCTTTACAAGATGTAAATGAACAAATTACCCAATTTATTGTTGGTTTTTATCAAGAAAATACCTATCCTAAAGAAATTCTTTTACCGGAGGATCTTGATACAACGCTCTTGGAAGAAATTTTAGAATGTAAAATTGTAAAACCACAAAAAGGTCAAAAGGCTAAACTTGTTGAAATGGCAACCAATAATGCAAAAGAAGCACTTGAAAAGAAATTTTTATTGATTGAAAAAAATCAAAAGGCAACCATTGGTGCTATTCATCAACTAGGTGAAAAATTAAATATGGTGACACCACGAAGAATTGAACTTTTTGATAACTCTAATATTCAAGGAGCTTATGCTGTAGCGGGAATGGTATGTTTTGTTGACGGAGTTCCTTCTAAAAAAGATTATCGTAAGTTTAAAATAAAAACAGTAGAAGGTCCAGATGATTATGGCAGCATGAAAGAAGTCATTTATCGTCGTTATTATCGGGTTTTAGTAGAAGGATTAAAGAAACCTGATTTGATTATTGTTGATGGAGGCAAAGGACAAATTAAGGTTGCCAAAGAAGTAATCGATAGTTTGAATATTGGTATCAAAGTATGTGGACTTGCTAAAGATGATCATCATTCAACTGCTGTTTTAATCGATAGTGACTTTAATGAAATCAATATTGATAAAAAAAGTGAACTCTTTTTCTTACTTACACGAATGCAAGATGAAGTCCATCGTTATGCTATTTCCTTTCATAAAAATGTACGTTCAAAATCTTTATTCCAATCCATTTTAGATAATGTGGAAGGAATTGGACCAAAGCGAAAAAAAGAACTCTTAAAACATTTTGGTTCGGTAAAAAAATTAAAGGAAGCATCGCTTGAACAATTAGAAGAAGTACTTCCTAAAGAAGTGGCTAAAAATTTATTTGCTGTTTTACAAAACACCAAATAAACAAGCTCTCATATACTACTATTAAGGAAGTGGCATATGAATATTATATTAACACCAAGAGAAAAAGAAATTTTTCATTTATTAGTTCAAAATTATTCAACAAGAGATATTGCTAAGAAGTTAAATATTAGTGAAAAAACAGTAAGAAATCATATTTCCAATGTGATTCAAAAATTAGGTGTTGAATCACGAATACAAGCTGTTTTTGAATTGATTAAGTTAAAGGAATTGCAGCTTTAGCGAATTCCTTTATTTTTTTTTAATATTTCTATATAATAGGGATGGTGATTGAGATGAAGTTAAAAAGATGGCATCTTTATGCTCTTGCAAGTTTATGTTTTATACTTGCTTTTACAACCTTAAATTTAAAATATGATCGCTTTTATCGAGTTAATGGTATTAACAATGATAATCGTGCTTTAATAGAACAATATTTAGATGATGAAGAACAAGATTATTTAATAGATCATGGAATTGCGGTTGATGAATTTATTGATTATATTACCTATGATCAGTTTCATCTACAATATTATCAATATTATAATGAATTAAAAGAAGCAAAGAAATATGCATCTGTTACAGATCTTTTAAATGATGCTAATAGTGTTGTTGATCGTTTAACGGTTGAATTTGGTTCACAAGCAAGAACTTATTTTCGTACATTGATTAAAAATGATTTGTTTTATGCCTATCAAAAAAGTACGTATTTTGATTTTGATAATGTGCGTTATTATCAATTGTTGAGAACACTTTATAATGATGATGATTATAGTTATATTGTCTTAACAAATAATTATGTGGATCTTTTAGAAAATGAAAAGAAAGATACGTATAAATTATTTAAGAATATGGTTTCAACGTATGATAGTCAAGGACTTTACATATTGATGAATACGGAACTAAAACCGAATGCGTCAAGAATTTATAAAATAGATGCTTTAAGTCAAGTTGTTAATGATCAAACATTTATTGGTGGTTATGAATCGAAGCACATGAAGATGATTGAAAATGTCTCACGTCTTTCTTATTCGATGTATTTAAATGAAGAGGCGTGTGATGCTTTAAAAGAAATGTATGATGCGCTTTATAAAGATTTAAAGAAAAGATTTTTAGTAACAAAAGCTTATACCAGTTATGATGTACTCAATTTAGAAGAAGATGCATCAAAAGCAGGGTATAGTGAATATCAATTAGGAACCGTTGTTTCTTTAAAAGTAAGTGGATTAAAAGACGAAGAATTTGAAACAACAGAGGTTTATCAATGGTTATTAGAGCATAGTTATGAATATGGCTATATTCTTCGTTATCCTCATGATAAAGTAGCACTTACACAAAATGATAGTTGTAATATTTTTAGATATGTAGGTAAAGAAAATGCTTTAAAAATGCATAATCAAAATTTATGTTTAGAAGAACTTACACATTAATGGTTTAGAAGAACTTACACATTAATGTTGACTTTTTAAATGAAATCAATATACTGAAATAGAATTAAATAGATATCGGTAGGTGAGGTTACCGCAGGGATTGGGATATCCTAAGATTACTGCCGCAAAATTGTGGAGACACGATGCGCTGGTTAGCAGATGAAGTCGCGAAGGCTTTATTTAATGTAATTGATATGCCCTGTGATACTAAAGCTTGAACGGATGACAGACATAGAACATCGCTCAAGCAGCGATGTTTTTTTATTGAAAGGAGGTGAGCTATATGGACGAGGGTCATGAACGTAATAAAGAAAAAGGAGGACGAAAAGATGAAAAAAGAATTATTACGCGAATTATTAGAAACAAAACAATACAAACAATTACATACTTTACTTATGAAAGAAAGCGAAGTCGATATAGCTTATCTTTTACAACAATTAGAATTAGAAGATTGTGCGATTGCCTTTCGATTACTTTCTAAAAAACAAGCAGCACGTGTTTTTTCTAATATGGATATTCAAAGACAAACACAACTTGTAGAACTTTTTAGTGAAACAGAACTTATTGCCTTAGTTGAAAATCAATATATGGATGATCTTGTGGATTTAGTCGAAGATTTACCAGCAAATCTTGTAACGCGTATTTTAAATCTAGCAAGTGTAAGTCAACGACAAATAATCAATCAACTTTTAAGTTATCCAAGCGAAAGTGCAGGAGCTTTAATGACAACTGAATTTCTTTCTTTAAAAAAAGAAATGACAGTATCCCAAACACTAGATTTTATAAAAGAAAAAGGAAATCATTCTAAAACAGTTTATACAAGTTATGTATGTGATAATAAAAAACTTATCGGCGTTGTTTCTACCAAAGATCTTTTATTAAATGACGAAACTAAAAAAGTTGAAGAAATTATGAAAGAAAATTTTTCTTATGTATATACACATACAGATCAAGAAGAAGCTGCCCAAGTTTTTAGAAAATATGATTTGATGGTTTTACCGGTCGTTGATGATGAAAAAATGTTGGTAGGAATTGTGACAGCAGATGACATTATGGATGTTATGGTTGATGAAACAAATGAAGATATTTCTAAAATGGCGGCTTTAGAGCCAAATGATAAAACCTATTTTCAAACATCTGTTTTTGAACATGCAAAACATCGTATTGTTTGGCTTCTTGTTTTAATGTTTTCAGCAACACTTACAGGAAGTATTATTACAAAATATGAAAATGCCTTTCAAGCAGTTCCTTTACTTGTTTCATTTATTCCAATGTTGATGGATACAGGGGGAAATTGTGGTTCACAAAGTTCAACTTTGATTATTCGTGGAATTGCTTTAGATGAAATACGTTTTAAAGAAATTTTTAAAGTAATGTTTAAAGAATTTCGTATTGCTTTATTAGTGGGAAGTGTTTTAGCGCTTGCAAATGGAATAAGAATCTTTTTGATGTATCAAGATGTTAATATTGCTTTTGTTATTGCATTGTCTTTGATTGTGACAGTGATTCTTTCTAAATTGATTGGCTGTATTTTGCCACTTTTAGCAAATCGTGTTGGTTTAGATCCAGCAATTATGGCATCTCCTTTAATTACCACAATTGTGGATACCTGCTCCATTCTTGTTTACTTTAATATCGCAATGCATATTTTCAATTTATAAATAAAAAATATGCTACAATAAATAACGAGGTGAATGAGATGAAAATAAATTCAGTAGCAATTTTAGGAGCAGGGGCAGTAGGTTCCTATGTTATTTGGGGATTAAGTTCTAAAAAAGATCTTCGCTTAGGTGTCATTGGAGAAGGTAACAGAGCTGAACGTTTAAAACAAGGGTGTTTCATTAATGATCAAATGTATCATCCTGAAGTTTGGACACCCCAAGAAGCACACAATGTCGATTTATTGATTGTTTCTTTAAAAATATGGCGCTTTAAAACCAGCACTTGATTCTATTAAAACAATTGTTGGTAAAAATACGACCGTTATGTCTTTAATGAATGGGGTAGATAGTGAAGAAATTATTGGGAAAACTGTAGGAAATGAGCATGTTTTGCCATCTTTAATTAAAGTGGCTTCACGTAAAGAAAATGGCTATCGCTTTGATCCTAAAACCACAATTGGAATAATTTTTGGTGAAAAACAAGCTCCTTTTCAAAGTGAACGTGTACAAGCTATTGAAGAATTATTTGGAAATACAGGATTACACTATCGTGTAAGTGGATTTATTCAAGAAGAAATTTGGAGTAAGTTTCGTTTAAATGTTTGTAATAATTTACCACAAGCTATTTTGGGTGTAGGAGTAGGATGTTATCAAGATAGTAAACATATGAAGTTTATTCAAGAAGGTTTACGACAAGAATTAGAAGCGATTGCCCAAGCAAAAGGGATAGATTTAAGCAGAGTGTCTCCTTCTTCAACTCATGGAAGTGCCGTTCCAGATTGGGCACGTTATTCAACTTTACAAGACTTAGATGCAAAGCGTCCAACAGAAATAGATATGTTTTCTGGTGCTTTGATTAAAATGGGAAAAGATTTGGGTATTCCAACCCCTTATAATGAATATACATATCATCTTATTAAAGCTTTGGAAGAAAAAAATGAAGGGTTATTTGATTATAATCAAAATGATTCAAGAAAAACGTGTGCTAAATAGAGGAAAGTAATGATAATTTTACTTTCTTTTTTTATAAATATGAATGTTTCTTTAAGAGAAGGTTATAGTTTGATAAAAAAATGATTTTTTTCTTTAAAAGTTGATACATTATGATAAAATGAACAAGGTGGAGGTGGTAAAAATGATAGTAGACCCGTTATCCGGTGGAAATAATGATAATAGTGAGGATCATTTACCACCGTCGGTAAAGTTCCTCTTTAAATAAGAGAGGGGAAAATACATGATAAAACAAATGACACCTGAAGAATTAAAAAATTTGATTCTTCATGGAAATAAAGAAATTATCAAAGAAGTCTTAGAAAATATTCATCCCGCTGATATTTTGGATATCTTACATGAGGATGAAGATTCATCAAAAGAAATCTTAGAACATTTACCAAATGAAGTTATTGGGGATATCTTGGATGAAGAAGATGATGAAGAACTTATACTTGAATGGTTAAATTTGTTTTCAAAATATAAACAAAAACAAATTTTAGATGAAGTAAGTCATGACGTTATTACCGATATTATTGGTTCGTTAGAAGACGAAGATGAAAAGAATGATTTTTTAGAATTATTGGAAGATGATGATAAAGAAGACGTCAAACAGTTATTAAAATATAACCCAGAAACTGCTGGGGGGATTATGACAACTGAATATCTTGATATTCATGCAAAAAATACCGTTAAAGAAACGTTACTTTTCTTACAAACAACGGATGAAGAACCAAGACATTATCTTTATGTTGTTGATAAGGAAAATATCTTAAAAGGAGTTGTTTCTTTAGGAGATATCGTGACAAGTCCTTTTGATACACCAATGATGGATATTACTAATCAAAATGTAAAAGCAGTTTATTATTACCAAGATCAAGAAGAAGTTGCTAAGGTTTTTAGTAAGTATGGTTATATTTTAATGCCTGTTATTGATGAACAACATCATTTGCTTGGTGTTATTGATATCGATGATGTTATGGATGTCATCGAAGAAGAAACAACAGAAGACATGAACTTATTAGGAGGGGTTGGTTCTGAAGAACGTTTAGATTCAACACTTACGGAATCATTTAAAAACCGTATTCCTTGGTTGATTGTCAATCTCTTTACAGCAATCATGGCTTCTAGCGTTGTTAGCGTATTTGAAGGAACTATTGCCAAAGTAGTTGCACTGGCAACAATTAGTCCAATTATTACGGGAATGGGTGGTAATGCTGGAACTCAAACTTTAACTATTGTCGTTCGAGGATTATCGCTTGGTGAATTAGATAAAGAAAATGCACGAAAAGTTTTATTAAAAGAAATAGGACTTGGAATTTTAAACGGAGTAATCATAGGTGCACTTGTATCGCTAGGTGCATGGTTCTTTGCTGGAAATCCATGGTTTGGTGTTGTTGCTGGACTTGCAATGATTTGCAATATGGTCGTAGCGACACTTGCAGGATATTTTGTTCCAGTAATTTTGGATCGTCTACATGTAGATCCTGCACTTGCAAGTGGTGTATTTGTAACAACATTTACAGATATGTTTGGCTTCTTTGCGTTTTTAGGATTAGCAACGATTTTAATGGCACATTTAATTTAGAGGTAACCGAGAGGTTACCTTTTTTCTTTGGACTAAACGTCCATTGAAGAAAGGAAAGAAGAAAGATAAAATAATGATAAATAGAAATAATTGTTTTATAAAAGTTAAGTCGTTTTTGA
>JAUNWT010000053.1 GCA_030540195.1 Bacillota bacterium
TAGACTGACATTATTAGGTGTTATCACCAACATTTATCTTTAGTTAGGTTTTTTTGTTAAAAAATGTTTAATTATAATAAAATATTTAAAAGATAAAAATGATGATTCTATGAAAAGACAAACAATCTATAAACATCTTTTAAAGCTTATTTAAAAACATTGTTTATATTTGTCGTTTTCATTTTAGTTTGTTCGTTTACTTTCTTCTTTTATATTTAAGAAGAGTGGGCATGTTATTGGTGATGAGTTTATCGTTTTTGTTAAAGAAATTGAAGATGAAACACAAGCTCAAAAGATAAGAGAAATTTACATTAAAGACTTTAAAGGAAGTATTTCGTGCAGTAGGGGTATTGCTTTTTATTTAAAACATGGAACAATATTTAAAACTTTATATAATTTAGCGGATCAAACTCTTTATCAAACAAAAGATCGTGGTCGTAATGTTATACTTGTTTATAAAAGAATAATTAATTATAGATAAAAACTATCAAAATGATAATTTTTATCTATTTTTATTTATATAAATAGGATTGTATACTTTATAGGCAAGGAGAAAAGGGAAAATGAAAAAATCTTATTTATATTTAATAACAACATTTATGTTATGGGGAAGTTTATATGTTGTTAGTCAGTTTGTTTTAGGAAAGATTCCTACTTTTACAGTCGCAATGTTTCGTTATTTAATCGCATTTATTGCATTAAGCTTAATATCTTTAAAAAGCAAGAAAGAAAAGATTGAAAAAAGTGATTATAAATATTTCTTTATTATGGGATTTATTGGTTATTTTATTTCTGTTGATTGTCAATTACTAGGAACTAAGATTGCAGGAGGTTCAATGGCGTCACTTATCAATTCATTAAATCCAGTGATTATTAGTGTGATGGCGATGATTATTCTAAATGAAAGATTAGAAATTAATAAAATCATTGGAATCATTCTTTCGCTGGTTGGTGTTTATATGATTATTGGTACAGGAGCTAATGTTCAATTTTTAGGAGTAATTATTTCTTTTATAGCGGTTATTGGTTGGGCTTTTATGTCTGTCATTTCAAGAAAAATTTCCAATAAATATAGTGCGCTTACTCTTACGAAAGTATCTATGCTTATTGCGACAGTATGTAATATTCCAGTTTCTTTTTTAGAAGTTCAAATGACACATCCGCTTATTCAAATTGATTTAGGAGCTGTGCTAGGACTTTTATATATGGGAATTGTATGTACAGCATTTACAAATATTTTATGGAATAAAAGTTTATCAATGATTCCTGCTAATACTTGCAGTGCCTTTTATCCAATTCAAACATTAACTTCTTCATTTTTAGGAGTGCTTGTTTTTCATGAAGTCCTTACAACATCTTTTATCTTAGGATCAACATTTATCATTATTGGTGTTTTAATTAGTTTATTATTCCAAAAACGTACTCGAAAAGAGGAAGAAGTCCTAGTATAATAATTCTAGGTGATGACAATGAATTTATATCAATTGCGTTATTTTGTAACGCTAGCTAAAGAGGAACATTATACAAAAGCAGCCACAAAATTACATATTACACAACCGAGTTTGACTCATGCCATTCATTTAATGGAAGATGAAATAGGATTAAGCTTATTTGAAAGAAAAGGAAGAAATGTTATTCTTACAAAATATGGACATCTTTTTCTAAAAGAAATTGAACCAATTTTATCACACTTAGATGATTCAATTGATTATATGAAAGAAATTGCCCAAGGGAAAGAAACGTTAAATATCGGTTTTGTTAGAAGACTTGGAATGAGCTATATTCCTCAACTTATTTCTTCTGTTCAAAATGAAAATATTTCTTTTCAATGTCATACAGGATTTTCTTATAATTTGATTCATCAATTAAAAGAACATCGATTAGATGTTGTTTTTTGCTCGTATGTAGAAGATCAAAATATAGTCTTTGTTCCTGTGGTGCAACAAGAATTTTTTGTAATTGTAAGTCTTAAACATCCACTTGCAAAGTATGATGAAATTGATTTGAAAGAAATAGAAAATCTACCTTTTATTACTTTTACAAAAAGTAGTGGAATTCGACCAATGATTGATCATATTTTAGAAAAGAAAAATATTCATCCTTCTATTTCTATGGAAATCGAAGAAGATGAAGTTGTAGGTGGTTTTGTAGGACATAATCTTGGAGTTGCGATTGTTCCTGATATGGCAGTCTATGATTTATTGCCAATCAAAAAAATTAAAATTAAAGATTTAGAAGATCAACAAACTTTTTATATGGCTTATTTAAAAGAAAATGAAAAATCAAAGGCCTTTTGTGAATTTATAAATCATGTAAAAAAGTTGTGATTCGTTTATGAATCGAAAGCTTTTTTTCTAAAATGGGAAGAGGCTTTTTTTATGAATTCAAAAATGATAAACTACAAAAGTAGTGGAGGAAGTTGTATGGAATATAAATTAATTGCCTTTGATATGGATGGAACATTATTAAATTCTAATAAACAAATATCAAAGAAAACACAAGAAGCAATTGCGAATGCAGTTGCACGTAATAAAATTGTTATCTTAAATACAGGAAGAAATCCTGCGGAACTTGAAGAGTTTTATGATCTTTTACCAGGTGTTCGATATTTAAATTGTATCTCTGGGGCACTTGTTTATGATTTAAAAGAAAAGAAAGCGTTGTATCAAAAAAGTTTTGATGAAGATATTTTGAAAAAATTATTAGAAATTGCGGTAAAGGAAGATAATTTTATTCATTTTTTAACAGAAAAATCTTTTGTACAAAAAGGGAAAGTAGAAAGAATGAAAGAATATCATATGGGAATTTATCAAGAAATGTATGAACGTGTAACGATTCAAAAAGAAAATCTTGTTGAGTTTTATTTAAAAAATCCTTTTCCAGTTTATAAATTAAATCTTTATCATCAAAGTCCAGAGTCAAGACAAAGAACCTATAAACGTATTCAAGATGCACATTTGGATGTTGAAATGGCACTTGCTGAAGAGACATCTTTAGAAATCACTTGTAAAAACATTAATAAGGGAAATGGGTTAAAACATTTATGCCAGGTTTTGAATTTACCTATTGAACAAACAATTGTAGTAGGTGATGCTGGTAATGATGTAGAAGCTCTTAAAGTTGCTGGACTTGCGGTGGTTATGGATAATGCGATTGATGAAATCAAACAATACGGAGATGTTATTGTAAGTGATTGTGATCATGATGGTTGTGTTGAAGCGATTGAAAATTATTTATTAAAAGAGTAACGAAAGTTACTTTTTTTGTGCTAGGATAATAAATGAGGGAAGTGTTTTAGATGTTTAAACAACAAAAGAAAATGACAGTGATGGATTTTACTGGGATTTATGAAAATGAAAGTTTTTATAAACATAAAAATATTGAATGGCTTGATTTGCATGAATTGCAAGGTGTTTATGGCTATTGTAGTCAAGAAGCAAGAAAAACAATTGAAGATAAAATCAAGTATTTGTCACCAGAAGGAATTCATTTTATTGATTCCGGTAATTTTCATTATGTGAGTGAATTTTGGCTAGAAAAAATTAAACAGGATTTTGTTTTAGTTGTGTTTGACCATCATAGTGATATGGTAAAACCGATGTTTTCAGATATTTTAAGTTGTGGTTCATGGATTTTAAATAGTCTTGAAAATAATAGATATTTAAAGAAAGTAATTCTTATAGGAATCGATGAAAAACAAGTTGCTTTAATACCAAAACATCCAGGTAAAGTTTTATATCTTAAAGATGATGATTTAGAAAATTTAGATGTTTGGAAAAAGATTGATGATTTATTACATCATTATCCTTTGTATATTTCAATTGATAAAGATGTTTTATCAAAACGTGTTGTAGAAACGGATTGGGATCAAGGCTCTATGCAACTTATAGAATTTAAAATATTACTTGCTTATTTGTTTAAAAACAGTCATACCATTGGTATTGATATTTGTGGAGAATGCGCAAATGAAGTGAGTTTATTGAAAGAAATAAAGACAGACGATTTATTAAATGAAAAAATTATTTCATTTTTGAAAGAAGAGGGAAAATAGTTATGGAACTACATATAAAAGAATGTATTCATCGTAATATACAAAAAGAGAAAATTAAAACAATAACAAGGGTTCTATTTTTGATTTTATTTTTATTCTCTTTAATTATCAATGGTATACTATTTGACTATTTTTATTTATCAACACTGGCAAGTGTTTGTGTACTGTTATTTGTTTTTTCTTCAAAAAAATTAGTTAAAAAGAATGAACAAATAACAAGTGATTTAGTTATTATTGATGAACAAAATCGATTTTTCTATCAAAATATTATATTTGAAATGAATGATCTGGAAAACTATGTTTCTAATAAAACAACGATTTCCTTATTTTTTAAAGATTTTTGTTTAGTTGTTGAAAGAAATGAAAAACTCATAAGATATTTAGATCATTATACGTATGAAGGAGATCATGGGAATAATTCTAAAAATAAAAATATGATTTTATTATTTATCTTATTAGAATGTGCTTTTTTATCGTTAAGTAGTTTTATACTTGGTGGGTATTATTGTCTTATTGAACATGCACAAGTGATTTCTTATCGTGCGGTTATATTGGAAATTGTTAAAATAGTTCTTGTTTTAGGAAGTATTTTGATTGCGGTTGTGGTCAAGAGATATTTAAATAAGAGGATTCATTTTCCTCTTTATCTTTGTACAATTATTTTGTATTTTGCGCTACCTTTTATTATTTCAGATCATATTACACAATTAAATGATGATTATTCTTATACATTGAATAATCATGAAATTACTATTTATAAGGATACAAAACAATATTATGGAAAGATATATGATCAATTAAGTGGAATAAAAGATGATGCAAAGACGGGTATTTATAAAGATGTTATTTACGTTTTAAATAACAAAAAAATAAAAACATATACATTAAATGAAAATCAATCAACAAAGAAAAATCTTATAGCTCAATATGGAAGTGGCTATTATAAAGATCAAGAAGGGAAACAATGTATTTTCTTTATAGAAGATGAAAAGTGCTATTTTCAAAAGGGTGTCCAAATGGAACAAGTTGACCCTGTCTATGTTAATGATGAGATGTTATATATTGAATACAGAGATGAAGGGTATTTTGTTTACTTTAAAAATAATATGGAAATAGATGTTTATTCTATTGAAAGTGATGCTAAATATCAACTTGCTTTCTATTCGGGTAACTATTTTGATGAAAAAGAAGATGAAGAAATTGCAAAAAAAATACAAGAACGAGAAGAAAAAAATAAAGCAATTTATCAACGAAGATATGAAAAATATAAGAATATTATTCAACAAGAAGATATTTCAAATGTGCAATCGGATCAAGATGTAGTAAAGATTACTAATGATTCTATGGATATTTATGAAGTTGTTTTAGATATAGATCGTGAAATAACAAGATTAAACAATGATGAAGGAGCGACGTTAGATGTTCAAATATTAAGTGTGCTTGTTTATTCTAAAAATGAAAATGAGTATGGTATCTATATTCAAACAAGGGCAGATAAAGACGGAGAAAGTGGCTATGGCTATGATGAAGTCATCTTGATGAAAAAATATGGGGATAATTATATAGGAACACGTGTAAGTAATGAATATATGCCATCAACAGGAACAACAAATAATGGGGCTTACGATACATCACAAACAACAAAATTTTTATATCGTGTAAAAGGACACGAAATCGTTGAAAATGGTTGGTAGGATTAAGAGGAAAATCTTAAACCTATTTTAATGTGTTATGTAACATATTTAAAAGCAGTTCTACAAAAATAACAACAATAGATTGTAAATCAATAATAGATTGTTTAGATAAAGTATAGCCAGGTAAAATAAATGTATTTTCAATGATTAATTTAGGCTTTGGGTTTAAAGTAATCAAATACGTATTTTCTGAGGCATTGGTTAAATCAAAAAAACGAGAAACATTATTTTGATTTCCTTCAATAGAGAAATAGATCAATAAATCATCTTCACGAATATTATTATAAAGATGGCTTGCTTGCATATAATCATAGGCAAAATAGGTATTGATACCTAAATCTTGTAATCCTAAAACTAAATGTTTTGCTGGTAAAGAGGAATAATGAACACCAATGATATAGATATTTTTGGTGTTTTTTATTTGTTTAATGAGTTGATTGAGTTTGTTTTGATCAAGATTATTGAATTGACGAATAACTGATAAATATTGAGAAATTTGTTGATTGAATAAATTTTCAGGATTTACTTCAATATGTTCTTGATGGAGATAATGTACCATGTCAAAGCGAAAATCTTTATAACCTTTATAGCCTAAAACTTGACAAAATCTTAAAATCCCAGAAGTTGAGACTTGACATAGTTCAGCGATTTTTGTGATTGTCGCAGTTTCAACGGCAGCTGGATTTTGAATAATATAGTCATAGACTTTACGCTCTGTTTTAGAAAAATCATTTTTATGTAAGTGGATCGTATCCATTAAATTCATAGTATCACCTCATGATTATTTTATCTAATTATGATAAAATTGTCAAAATAATATGTAACTATTGACAAAACGATAAAAGAAGAATAATATGAATTTGTAAAAATTATCAAAATAAAATGTAAAAAGTAACAAGGAGGCTATTATGAAACAATTACCAGAAGGGTTTTTATGGGGAGGCGCAACAGCTGACTTTCAATATGAAGGAGGATTCAATGAAGGAGGACGTGGACTTCTATCTCATGACTTTGAAACCGATGGTTCTCAAGAAAATCCAAGACATCATACTTTCCAAATGCCAGATGGAACAATCTTAAAACCAAGAAGTTCATTTTTCTATGCAGATCCAGTACCTAGTGAAGCAAAACCTGTTTTTTTAGATGATCAATATTATCCAAGTCATCAAGCGGTAGATTTTTATCATCATTACAAAGAAGATATTGCTTTAATGGCGGGAATGGGATTTAATGTTTTTCGTTTTAGCATTTGTTGGAGCCGTATTTATCCATTAGGGGATGAAGAAACACCAAATGAAGAAGGATTAAAATTTTATGATGATGTTATTTCAGAGCTTGAAAAATATCATATGGAACCACTTATTACTATTTGTCATGATGAAATGCCCATGCATCTTGCTTTAAAATATGGTGGATGGTCAAATCGTTATGTTATAGATTGTTATGTAAAATATTGCAAGACATTATTTGAAAGATTTGGAAAACGTTGTAAATATTGGCTTACATTTAATGAAATTAATGCGGTAAGAGGATTTGGACCATGCGGGACAAGAGAAAGTGATGGAAAAGTAAGATACCAAGCAGACCATCATATGTTTGTTGCCAGTGCCAAAGCTGTTATCTTAGGACATCAAATGATGCCAGGAAGTATGTTTGGAACAATGTATGCGATGAGTGAGCTTTATCCAGCAACATGTAAACCAGAAGATATGTTTAAACGTCTACAAGCAAGAAGAGAAAACTGGTATTTTATAGATACGATGGCAAGAGGATATTATCATCCTTACGCTAAAAGTGTGTGGCAACATCATGGCTTTGATTCTTTAGAAATCACAGAAGAAGATAAAGAAATTTTAAAAGAAGGACAATTAGACTTTGTTTCATTTTCTTATTATCGTTCTAATACAGTTAAACAAGATGATCCTTGGTTTAATGTTGGTGGTTCACCAAATCCATATTTAGAAAATACACCTTGGGGATGGCCTGTTGATCCACTTGGACTTAGACATTGTATGAATGAAATTTATGATCGTATTCAAAAACCAATCTTTATTGTTGAAAATGGTATGGGTGCCATTGATGAAGCGGATGAAAATGGTTATGTAGAAGATGATTATCGTATTGAATATCTTCAAAAACATTTATCCGCTATGGCTGATGCGATTAATGAAGATGGAGTAGAATGTTTAGGATATACGATGTGGGGACCAATCGATCTTGTCTCTTTATCAACGGGAGAAATGAAAAAACGTTATGGATTTATTTATGTTGATATGGATGATAAAGGAAATGGGACATTAAAACGTACAAAGAAGAAATCTTATGATTGGATGAAACATATTATTGAAACAAATGGAGAAGCGCTTGATGAAAAGCTCTAGCATTCGCTAGAGTTCTTTTTATTATTGACACTTCTTTATAATTCCTATAATATTAGTAGGAAAAGAGAGGTACCTTATGATTTATTTAGACTATGCAGCCAATACACCCATAGAAAAAGAAGTGCTTGATACTTATTATCAAGCAACGATGAAATATTTTGCCAATCCTAATGCAAATCATACTCTAGGATTACAAGCTAAGGAAGTTATTGATCAAACTACTAAAAAGATTGCAAAACAATTACATGTTTTACCTGAAGAAATCATTTATACATCAGGAGCCAGTGAAGCTAATAACCTTGCTATCAAAGGGGTTTTAGAAAGATACAAGCATCGTGGAAAACATATTTTAATATCCCCATTAGAACATAATTCAATCTTATCAAGTCTTACAAAAATGCAAGAACTTGGTTTTATTGTTGAAATGCTTCCGTTAAAGAAAAATGGACAAGTTGATGTGGCTCAAATAAAGTCAATGCTTAAAGAAGATACAATTCTCGTAAGTGTTTGCAGTGTAGATAGTGAACTAGGAATCAGACAACCAATTGAAGAAATTGGAGAAGTTTTAAAAGATTATAAATATTGTTTCTTTCATAGTGATGCTTCTCAAGCAATTGGTAAAGTAGTAATTGATTATCAAAATGTTGATTTAGTGACTGTGGCACCCCATAAATTTTATGGAATGTTAGGTACCGGAATTTTAATTAAAAAGAAAAATGTGGGGTTAAAAACACAAATTGATGGCGGAAAATCAACAACTGTTTTTAGAAGTGGAACACCTGAATTAGCTCATATTGTTTCTATTGAAAAAGCTTTAGAAATTGCACTTTCAAAGCAACAAGAAAGACAAGAATATATTAAAAAAAATTAAATCATAAAATTGTTGATAAGCTTAAAGAATATCCACAAGTACTATTGAATCATACAGAATGTTCTCTACCTCATGTAATCAATATTTCTTTAGACGGAGTTAAGTCCACAAAGTTTGCAGAACTTTTAGACCAACATGAAGTCTATATTTCAACAAAAACTTCATGTTGTCCAGTAGAAACACCTTCTAAAATGATTTATGCGCTCTATCGAGATCGAGGACGCGCTTTATCTTCTTTTAGAATAAGTCTTTCTCATTTAACAACAAAAAAAGAAATTGATGAATTTTTAGCTATTTTTACTCAATGTTATAAGGAGTGTTTTGAAAATGAAAAAATATAAAGAAATAGAAAGAAGTATCATAAAAACCTATCGTAAAGAAATCTGGTCTAAATTTATTAAAGCTGTTAAAAACTATCAACTTATTCAAGAAAATGATAAGATCATGGTTTGTATCAGTGGGGGAAAAGATTCTTTTTTGATGGCAAAATGTATTCAAGAATTACAAAGACATGGACGTGTTCCTTTTGAAGCATGTTATGTTGTAATGGATCCGGGATATAACAGTTATAATCGTGATTTTATTGAAGACAATGCAGATTTATTGAATGTACCTATTGAAATCTTTGAAAGTGATATTTTTGATGTGGTTTCTACTGTTGATAAAAGTCCATGTTATTTATGTGCGAAAATGAGAAGAGGGTATCTCTATAGTAAAGCAAAAGAATTAGGATGTAATAAAATTGCTTTAGGACACCACTTTGATGATGTGATTGAAACAACACTTCTTTCGATGTTTTATGGCTCAGAAATCAAAACAATGATGCCAAAATTACATAGTGAAAACTTTGCGGGATTAGAGCTTATCCGCCCTTTATATTTAGTAAAAGAAGAAAGTATTATTTCTTGGCGTAAACATAATGATTTAACCTTTATTAATTGTGCTTGTCGTTTTACCGAAGGATGTTCTTTGATTAATGATGGAACAAGCAAGAGAAAAGAAGTAAAAGAACTCATCAAAACAATGAAACAAGTAAACCCAAATGTTGATCAAAATATTTTCAAAGCGTTAGATAATGTTAATTTAGATTGTATTTTAGGGACGAAAAAAGACAAAGCTTATCATAGCTTTTTAGAAAATTATGAAGAATAAAGAAATAATAAAAAAAGCTTTTGAAAAATCGATACCTATTATGTGTAGTTATCTTTTTGTATCGATTGCTTATGGCGTAATGATGAACGAAGCGGGGTTTGCTTGGTATGTGGCATTACTTGTAAGTTTTTTGATTTATACGGGTGCTTTTCAATTCCTTTTGATTACATTATTAAGTGGAGGGACTTCTTTACTTACAATTGGTGTCACGGCTCTTTTAATGAATAGTCGACAACTTTTTTATAGTTTATCTTTTATTGATGTTTTTAATAAAATGAAGCAAAAGTGGTATATGATTTTTACCATGACTGATGAAACCTATGCGGTTAACTGTAATTTAGAAGAACAAAATAAAGAAGAAATCATGTTTTATGTTGCGCTTTTTTCAAGGTGTTATTGGCTTATTGGGACTGTTTTAGGAGCGGTACTTGGTAATTTGATTCCTTTTGATTTAACAGGAATTGATTTTTGTATGACAGCATTGTTTATTATTATTTTTATGGATCAATTAGAAAAAAATAAAGATCATTTTCCAGCTATTGTAGGAGTTGTTGTTGCTATTATTTGTTTAATTATTTTTGGTAGTCAAAATTTTATGTTACCATCTTTAATTATTTCTTCAATGATCTTACTTGTAAAACAAGGAGGAAAAGGATATGAATAGATATATTTTAGGAGCTATTGTTCTTTCGGCAATGATTACCTTTTTATTAAGAGCTTTTCCTTTTCTATTGTTTAAAGAAAAAGAATTACCTAATTGGCTAAAAAAATTAGAAAAGAATTTACCAATGACCATTATGGCAGTTCTTATTGTTTATTGTCTAAAAGATTTAAAAACACAGATGACAACACTCTTTTTACCTTATTTTTTGGCTTGTATAACTGTTGTATTTACTTATAAATGGAAGAAAAATACTTTTTTAAGTATTATTTTATCAACCGTTGTTTATATGATTTTTATTCGTCTATAGTTTGTTAAAAATATCACAAGATATAGATTTTTTATTTTAATAGTGCTATAATTACATTAACGCTTAAAAATTGTATTTAAGGAGGAAATATAAATGGGATTTTTAACAGGTAAAACAGCAATTATTACAGGAGCAGGACGTGCTGTCTTAGAAGATGGAAGCTGTGGTTCCATTGGTTATGGAATTGCGACAGCTTATGCGAAAGAAAGAGCTAATCTTGTTATTACAGGACGTAATGTTAAAAAATTAGAAGCTGCTAAAGAAGAATTAGAAAGATTATATGGTATCAAAGTTTTAACAGTTCAAGCTGATGTCAATGCTGGTGCTGATAATGAAGCCGTCGTCAACAATGTTGTTAAACAAGCAATGGATACTTATGGAAGAATCGATGTTTTGATCAATAATGCGCAAGCATCTGCATCAGGGGTAACATTAGCTGAGCATACAACAGAACAATTTGATCTAGCAATGTATTCAGGATTATATGCAGCCTTCTATTATATGAAAGCATGTTATCCATATTTAAAAGAAACAAAAGGATCAGTTGTTAACTTTGCTTCAGGTGCCGGATTATTTGGAAACTATGGACAATGTTCATATGCAGCAGCCAAAGAAGGAATCCGTGGCTTAACACGTGTAGCTGCTAATGAATGGGCAAAAGATGGAATCAATGTCAACGTGGTATGTCCTTTAGCTTGGACAGCACAATTAGAACAATTTGAAAAAGCATATCCAGAAGCCTTCAAAGCAAATGTTAAAACACCACCAATGGGACATTTTGGAAATAATGAATTAGAAATTGGACGTGTCTGTGTCCAACTTGCAAATCCTGATTTCAAATATATGACAGGAGAAACACTTACATTAGAAGGTGGACTTGGTTTAAGACCTTAATAATTAATCACTCTTAGGAGTGATTTTTTTTATGTATTCTTTTATAATGAATATATAGGAAAGAAGGGATATTTATGAAATATGCATTGATCAATGGAAAGATTTTAAATGGACATAAAGATATGGAAGTGGAGACAGGTAAAACAATTTTTATTGAAAATAAAAAAATTGTCGCTATTGAACCCTATCGTAATTTAGACAAATCTTATCAAATTATTGATTTACAAGGAAAATATATATTACCAGGACTCATCAACATGCATGTTCATCTTGCAGGAAATGGAAAACCTCAAAAGAAACAAAAAGATAATGAAAAGACAGTTAAAATGTTGATGTCTAATCCGATATCACGAAAAATTACGTATAAAGTGGTTTCAAATTTTGCTAAGATCGAATTAATGAGTGGGGTAACAACGATTCGTACAGTTGGTGGTATTGCTCATTATGATTCGAAATTAAGAGATGAAATTTTAAAGGGAAAGGTTGTTGGTCCAAGAATCGTTGCCAGCAATGAAGGAATTTCTGTTCCTCATGGTCACATGGCTGGCTCTGTCGCTATTGCTGCCCATAATAATGAAGAAGCCTTAGCTTTAGTAGATAAAGCGAAAAGTCAAAATGTTGATCTCATTAAACTTATGATTACAGGTGGTGTTTTAGATGCAAAAGAAAAAGGCGTTCCTGGCGAACTTAAAATGCCTCCTGAAATGGTAAAAGCGGTTTGTGATAAGGCTCATCAACTTGGTTATAAAGTTGCTGCTCATGTTGAATCTTCTGAAGGAGTGCGTGTTGCTTTAGAAAATGGTGTTGATTCGATTGAACATGGGGCAAAATTGGATGATGAAATGATTGCTTTATTTAAAGAAAAAAACGCTTTCTTATGCACAACGATTTCACCAGCGCTTCCTTTTGCTTTGTTTGATCCAAGTATTTCCAATGTTTCAGAAATAGAAAAATATAATGGCGAACTCGTTTTCAATGGTATTATTGATTGTGCCAAGCAAGCATTAGAAAATGATATACCTGTTGTTTTAGGAAATGATGTAGGATGTCCATGGGTGAGTCAATACGACTTTTGGCGAAAACTTTATTATTTCCATAAATATATAGGCGTATCTAATCGTTTTGCTTTATATACAGCAACTTCACTTGCTTCTAAATATGCGGGTCTTGAAGATATCACAGGAACGATCGATGTTGGTAAAGAAGCAGATATGATTGTTGTAAGTGAAAATCCTTTAGATGATTTAAAAGCCTTAAGACATGTAGAAAAAGTATTTACACGAGGTAAATTAATTGATCATCCAAAGGTAAAAATCAACAAAATTGTAGAAACAGAATTAGATAAGTATTTATAAGGAGTTAGTTATGAACAAAAAATTTTTCTTTTTTGACATTGATGGAACATTAGCGGTAGGAACACCAGGAAGACAATACATTCCTGAATCTACAAAAAAAGCAATTCGCATGTTAAAAGAACAAGGACATTTTGTAGCTATTGCGACAGGAAGAAGTTATGCAATGGCCGTCGACCACATGAGAGATTTGGGTTTTGAAAATATGGTGAGTGATGGAGGAAATGGAATTACCATAAACAATGAACTTATTACGATTAAACCTTTGGATTATCAAAAATGTTTAAACTTAATAGATGAATGTAAAGAAAAAGGATTTATTTGGGCTATTTCACCAGATAATAAAACAAGAAGATTAGCCCCAGACAATCGTTTTTATGATTTTACACATGATGTCTATATGGATACAGAAGTTGTAGAAGGACTGGATCCAAGAAATTATGATCAAATTTTTAAAGTCTATGTAGCGTGTTTTGCACCAGAAGAACAAAAATTAGAAGCACTAAAAGAATTACCTTGGTGTCGTTTTCATAAAGAATATTTATTTGTAGAACCAGGAGATAAATCAGTTGGTATTAAAATGATGGTTGATCATTTTAAGGGTAATTATAAAGATGTTGTTGTTTTTGGTGATGAAAAAAATGATTTGAGTATGTTTAGAGATGAATGGACAAGTATCGCTATGGGAAATGCTATTGATGAATTAAAAGAAAAAGCAACTTATGTGACTACACCATGTGATCAAGATGGTATTTACAATGCATGTGTTCATTTTGGATGGATTCAAGAATAATTTCATTTTTTTAAGATAGCTAAAGAAGGTGAATGCTGATGGATTTAAATGAGATGAAAGAAATGTGTTTAGAAGTACAAGCGTGGTTAAATAAGCGCTATGGAAAGAGTGAAGGTCAAAAGATTTGGGTAGCAACTTGTAAACAATACAATCATTATTTAAAAGAAATCCCTGATTATGGAGGAAAGAAAAATGCGCATGCGCTTGCTATTTATGGCAGTATCATTATCTTTTCTCTTTATCCACTTTTACCAGATCATCCTCCAGTTGAAGAACTTCAAGACGTTGTTACACATTTATTTATGGCACCTTTTGAAAAGTTAGGAAAGATATTTAATTTAAATAGGAACTTTGATATGTGGTTGATTGATAAAGTTTTTCATATTGTTGGTCATAAAGATCGTAAACAATATCTTCAATATCCAGCAACATTCTGCAATGTCTCTATACCTTATGATAAAGAAAATCACGTTGCAAGATATCACTTTTTACAATGTCCTAATGCCGAGTTTGCGAAGAAATATAATCTCATGCATATCCTTCCACTATTTTGTAATGCGGATTATTGGGGAATCAGTCAACTTCATGGAACACTTATTCGTCAAGGAACGTGTGGAAACTGTGATAAGTGCGATTATTGTATTGTTGGAAGTGATAATTCGATAGCAAAGGAATATGAAGTAATCAAAGATGAAAAGGGATTTTTAGTAAGTCGTAAGGTTAAATGATGTTTTGGAGGAAAAATTATGGAAAAAATATTTTTTGAAACAGAAAAAGATGGTTTTTATGGAACATATTATATAAATCCAAAAGAATCTCGTTGTGCAATGATTGGAATGTTTGGGGATGATCCTAATGATTATATGGCAAAATGTGGTGCTAAATGGCTTCATGATCAAGGTGTCAATGTTCTTTGTATGTCACCAGGTAAGAAAAATTATAGTCATGTCAATTATCCGTTAGAAAGAATAGAAGTAGCGATTCAATGGTTAAAAAATAATGGAAATAAAAAAATTGGTATTGTAGGGATGAGTACAACAGGGATGGATGCCCTTGTGGCGGCTTCCTTTTTTTCAGATATTACGTTGACTTTTGCACTTACACCAAGTGATTTTATATGGCAAGGATTTGAACAGGGAGAAAAAGATGGCTGTAAAGAATGGCCGGTTCCTGGTGCCTCAACACTTTCTTGGCAGGGAAAACCACTTGCGTATATGCCATTTGTCTATGAACATCCTATCTATTGGCAAAAGATTACAGAGGAAACAAAAGGTTCTGGAGATATTGAACGAAGCACATGTTTATTTATTGATTCTGAAAAAGCAAGAGAACATACAGAAGAGGAAATGATTAAAGTTGAAAATATAAAAGGAAATTTATTTCTTGTTGGGGCAGATGATGATTCTTTCTGGGAAACAGGTGAATATATTCGACGAATGGATCAACGTTTAAAAACACATCCTCATAGTTGTGAGTATACAGCTCTAGTTTATGAACATGGAACCCATTTTGTTTTACCAGAATCTTTACTTCGTAAAGCTCTACCGATAGGACTTAAATTTGTTCTACGTTTTATTTTTAAAGCGGCTAAGGATTATCCTAATGAATGTGAAGCAACAAGAAAAGATATTGATGAAAAGCTTTCAAACGCTTTGAAAAAATGGTGTAAAGAATAATATGATACTAAATACGGGGTGTATAACGCCGTATTTTTTAAACTATGAAATTTAATAGTCACTTATAAATTTGTTGATATCTATGATTCTAAAAGTAAATCCATTAATATGAGTATGTCAAAAATGACAAATACAAAATAATGATGGAGGTAAAAAATAATGTTAAATGAATCAGTTGTAAAGGTATTAAAAAATAATATGTGGGATCTTGCAACATGTACAAACAATGAACCAAATGTTGTACCGGTGGCTTTTAAAGATGTTACTAATGAAGGAAAGCTTATTATTGGTGATGTTTTTTTAGAAACAACATTAAATAATCTAAAAGAAAATGAGGGGAAAATTGCGATTTCGGTTTATGATGGACAAAGTTTAGAAGGGTATCAAATAAAAGGAATTGCTGAATATGTTACAGAAGGTAAAATAGTAGATACATTTAAAGCAATGGTTGAAAAAATGTTTAATGGTGCTGCAACAGCAAAAGGTGCCCTTATTGTCACACCTACTAAAGTTATTGTAACAACACCAGGGGCAGATAATAAAAAAGAAATCTAAGAAGTGAACTCATAAATTTAATAGTTACTTTAAAAAAGAACACCTTTAATCTATAATTTGACATAAAGAATAGGTTAAAGGTGATTTTATATGGCAAAATATAAGAAAAAATTAGATGATGATATACGTTGTCCTCTTGAATATGGACTTACTTTATTTGGTGGAAAATGGCGATCACGCATTATCTGTGTCTTATTCGCTCATAAAAAATTAAGATACAGTGAAATTCGTAAAGAAATGTGCAATATTACAGATGCCGTACTGGCATCAACATTGAAAGATTTGATTGAAGATGGTCTTATTGATCGGAAATCTTATGATGAAATTCCCCCAAGAGTCGAATATTCTTTAACGGAAAAAGGAATATCTGTTGTTCCGATTTTACAAAGTATTTGTAAGTGGGCAGGTGTTTTTTATAAAGAAGATCATGAAAATGAAATGATGCAATGTCAAAAATGCGACCATCATGGATAGGAGAAAAGATGTTAAGATATACAGAAGAAAAAATATTTACTCAAGAACAAGTACAACAATTATTTTTATCAATTAACTGGGTTTCTGGAAATTATCCAAAACGTCTCTATAAGGCACTTATGAATTCTTCAACGGTACTTACTGTATGGGATGATGATTTTCTTGTGGGACTCATAAGAGTGTTAGATGATACTGAAATGTTAGCACAAATCCATTATGTACTTGTACATCCTGACTATCAAGGAAAAGGTATTGCAAGTAAAATGCTTGGATATATTAAAGAAAAGTATAAAGACTTTATGTATCTTGAAGTGATGCCAGAAGATAAAAATAATGTATCATTTTATAAGAAAAATGGTTTCTCATTAATGGAAAATGGAGTTGCTATGCAAATATGTAATTATAATCATGAAGGATAGATTCTTTTTAGAATTTTCCTTCATTTTTTTATAAAAGAATATATGCTACAATTTTGATAGATTGACTTTTTAAAATTTAGAAAAGAGGAAAAGTAGATGAAAATAGATATTACATTAAAAATTACTCCAAAAATGGTAAAAGAGGCTCAAGGAAATGAGAAAAAAGCATTGGTAGGACATTTAGGAACACATTTTGATGTCATGAATAAAGAATTTCCCTTAGATTATACGGAAAGAAAAGGAATTGTATTTGATGTAAGTCATGTTAAAGAAAGAAATATAGAAGTAAGTGATCTTGATATAAGTCAAGTTGAAAAAGGAATGTTTGTTGCTTTTTATACTGGTTTCATTGAAAAGGTTGGTTATGGGACAAAGGAATACTTTTCCAATCATCCTCAATTATCTAATCAATTGATAGAAGAACTTTTAAAAAGAAATATTTCTATGATTGGTATAGATTTTGCAGGTGTTCGAAGAGGAAAAGAACATACACCAATGGATCAACATTGTGCAAATCATGGTGTTTTTATTATTGAAAATCTTTGTCATTTACAGGAAGTGTTAGAAAACAATGATTATTTTATTGCACATACTTATCCGATGAACTATGCAAATATGACAGGATTGCCATGTAGAGTCATTGCAGAAATAAAATCTTAGTTGACTCTCCCCTTAGGGGATAATTCATAATATGAAATAGAAAGAAAGGTGTAAGTGTGAAACAAAAATCAATCAAAACGTATAAAAAAAGACAAACTTAAAAAC
>JAUNWT010000054.1 GCA_030540195.1 Bacillota bacterium
TTTGTTTTTATTTCTATTTCTCTTTTTTGTTTATTACTTTTTTCTACGATTTTTAATACTTGCTTACGGTGTTCGGGTAATAATGTATTAAGATCAAGCATATCAGGCTGATTATAAAGTTTATTATTTTCTTCATCGGTTAGGTGGCTTTTAAAAACAATGGTAAGTGAGGGAAGATTTAAAACATCAGCAAGTTTTTCTAAAGTGTTAAAACACTTTTTGAAAGAAATTCCTCTAAAAAATTCACTTAATGTTGATTGAGGAATACCTGTTCTTTCAGAGATGATTCTTGCATTTAAAGACATCTCCTTCATACGTTTTGCTAGCATTTTACCGATTTCATCTACTTTTACAATCATAGCATCACCACCACTAACTAGATATTATCATTTTGCGATACGCGTACACGTATTATGCCAACCACTTGGTAATTTACAAAAAAATTACGAATAAGCGTATTTTCAAGTTCGTTCAGCAATGTTAAAATACGGATAACCGAATTTATGATACTGTTCAGTTACCTCAGAGCCCCTTTTAGTAAAATGGTATTTTTTAATACGTAATGTTTTATTATGATAAAATAAATAATAAAAATAAAGGGGTGAATATTATGAAATACAGAATTTTAAATTCTATGGTTAAGGTTCTAACTTTAGTTGCTTTCGTATGTGCAGCTTCACCATCACATAGAAATTGTTATGAACCTGAAAAACCAGCATCATTAAGATAGTAGGAGTGAGAGTAGTATGAAATGTTTAATAATTGATGATGGCCAATCTTGTATTGATATGTTACAGGCAAAATTGAAAGATTATTATGGAGAAGTAGAGTTGGATATTTTTCAAAAACCACCACTTATTGATGAGTTACAAACGGATTATGATTTGTTTTTTATGGATGTGTTATTAGGAAATGAAAGTGGTATTGAATATGCCAATAGTATTAAAGACTATTATCCACATATGACTCTTGTCTTTCTTTCACATCAAGATAATCTAATTTTTGAAACACAGAAGATTAGTCCAATTTGTTTTATAAGAAAAAGTAATTTTGATGAAGATTTTCAAATGTTTTATGCAGTATATGAAAATAAACAGCGTGAAAATATAAAAATTACTTTTCAATTACATTCATCTGAAAATAAAACAAATGAAACATCAATAACTTTACACGCGAACGATATTATTTATGTTGAATGTTACTCACATGAACTCATTATACACACTCATAAAAATGAGCATATTGTGAAAATGACCTTAAAAGAATTCTTAAAACAAGTAAAAACACTGAATTCTTTTATACAAGTACATCGTGCTTATGTGATTAATATGAAATATATTTATCTAAAAGGTAAGACAGCGGTTCAAATGTTTGATGATGATTCTAAAAATTCAGTACCAATAAGCAGAAGATATAAAAGAAATTTAGATAGAGCTTATGGAGAATATTTATTATCATGAGTTATATCATTAATCTTTTAGAAGCACTCATTGTAAGCTATGGACTCGTTGAATTATGTAACATTGAGAAAAAGAAAATATTCTTTGTATTGAATACTGTAATTACATTTTCAGTATCACAAATATTTGATTATATTAATATGAATTATTTGCCATTAACTTTAATTGATGAAATTTTATGGTTTATAGTAGTAGTTCTTTTTACAAAGAAGTTTTTATTTCATGATTTGTATATTGTTACTATGATGAATTTAATATGTGATTTATCTGCAAGTATTCCAATAATGTTTATATATCAGTATGATCCGATATATGCAGGGTTAGTTGCAAAATTAATCAATTTATTTCTAACTTTAGGGTTTGTTTGGT
Source organism: Bacillota bacterium (assembly GCA_030540195.1). Classification (GTDB taxonomy): domain Bacteria; phylum Bacillota_I; class Bacilli_A; order Erysipelotrichales; family Coprobacillaceae; genus Faecalibacillus. The sequence continues at coordinate 1,830 of JAUNWT010000054.1, forward strand.
TTAGAAAAAAATATGATCATTTTGAAAGTAAATATTGGTTGATGCTATTAATTATTATATTTTTAGGTGATTGCATCTCTGGTTTTCAAGATGAACAAATCATTTCTAATGTTTATACAACAACCAATGTACTGACAAATATATTTATTGTTATAATCATGGGGATTTCTCTTTACTTCTTCCATTTGATTGAAGAATCAAATTTAGAAAAAGAAAGAATTACAAAGTTGTATGAAAAAGAAAAATACCAAGATTTAACATATACATTTATGAAGTCAACTAAAGATGAATTGGATAGATTTGAACATCGCATGATTTATAAAATTCGTAATGTAAAATTGGAAATAGAAAAGAGTGATTACGATAAAGCAATTGAATTAATTGATAATTATCGTGATGAAATACATCGTATTAATCGTACAGTTTATACAGGAAATGGTGTTTTTGATACGTCAATGATGTTAAAACTTAAAGAATTAGAATATGATGTGACACCTTGTTTTACGATTTCTAATCATGATTTTTATAACAATGTTCAGTTTATGAATTTGATTTTGGAACTTTTAGATACAATTCATGTTAAATCTTTGAGTTTGATTATTAAAGAAGAAAAGAATATTTGTATTGTTCAATGTGTAGGAAAAAATTTAGGCTTATGTTTTGATGATATGAAGCAAGTTTTAGATAAGAAGACAGATCTTATTTATCGATATCAAATGCAAGAAAATAACAGTATTGACTTATTTACATTGAAAATAAGGATGGAGGACGAATGAAGTATTTTACACGATATCTCGCAAGAACATTAAATCTTGATCAAGAACAAGAAGATGTTATTTATTATGGTTTATTTGTTGTTGTCACAAATATGTTAAGTTCTTTATCGGTATTGTTTATAGGTTTATGTTTGAATCAATTATTTTATACATTTCTCTTACAAGTATTTTATACGCCACTAAGGTTATATGTGGGAGGGTATCATAGTAAAACACCGCAAAGTTGTTTTATAACGTATAATGCAATTTACTTTGTATTTATTGTGATTATGTCACATCTTTCTAATTCATTAATGATGGATATAGCAACATTTGGATTATTATTTATAATTCTTATTGACCTTTATCTTCATGATGATTCTAAGAAAAGAACGGTAAAATTAATTCTTGTTTTAATTCATCTGATATTAATTATTATGACATCGTCATTTACATTACATTATATCTTTGTATTATCAATTGATATCAATATCTTATTCTATGGTATGAAATATTTGTTTCCTCATACTAAAAATGACTAAAGCACTCGAAAGAGTGCTTTATTTAATAATTGGTATATTTTTAAATTCTTGTTCAAGAATAGAAGAATCAAACAAAGTTAGAAGCTTCGATGTTTTGATTTCTAAATCAAGAGCAGGATGTTTATAAGAAGAGAGGTTCGTAATAATTTTATAGTCACATATGTTTTTTATGTGATGAAGATAAGCTTGTCCCTTTTGATTCATTTTTAAGATATGAAGATAATCTACGTTGAGTGCATTTTGAATTTCTAGTTTTGTATCATTTAATAAAATATGCAAAAGCATTCTTTGAATTCTTGTTTTTGTATATCTTTTACTTGTAAGTTTAGCCACAAGTTCTTCATAACTGTTTACTTGATAGATGACTTTTTTTAAAAGATTTTCAATACCTTCATCAACAAGATGAAGTTTTTTTAATGAATTTTCATCTTGAATAATAATTTGATATTTTAAATAATTAAAGAAATCACTTTGTTTATAAAGTTTTGTGTAATAAGATATGTCAAATAAATAATCTTGAACATCTTTATGATTAAAAAGTGCTTTTCTTAAAGCGGTAGCTGAAGCTACTTTATTAAGTGTTGTTTCATGATAATCATTTGATCTTTCAATACAATGAAGATTTATAGGATAATGATTAAAAATCACTTCTTTGACATAACCTAATCCTAAAAGATCATTAGGGGTAACAATACTTTTTCCAAGTAATTGACTCAGTGCTTGATTACAAGCATCAGGATAACGTAAACCTTGATTCATTGAATCTTTTACATATTGATTATATGTTTCAGGTTGTTTTTCAATAGCATGGGCAATTTCTGTAAAGGTTTCAATAGTGCCGCATTCACTGCCAAAAACAAGATCCGTAACGCCAATATGATAAAGTAAATCAATGGCTCCTTTACAAAAATAATCAGCACTTTGACTTACATAAACAAAAGGAAGTTCGATGACAAGATCAACCCCATATTTAATGGCAAGTTCACTTCTTTTAAATTTATCAATGATTGCGACTTCACCACGTTGCACATAGTTTCCTGACATGATAGCAATCGTTAAATCAGGTTGAACAATTTCTTTTGCTTTTTCTAAATGATAAAGATGTCCTGTATGGAAAGGGTTATATTCGACGACAATTCCTAATATTTTCATAAGTGATAGTCCTTTTGTTTAATGGTTTTAATAACTTTAAAGAAAGTTGAAACAATAAGGATTGCTGTAGCTAATGCTAGAGCAGTACCTACTGTTTGAAAAAGTGAATCAATGAAAAGTTTTTGATCATAAGATATCAAATAAAGCATGGTTTGATAAATTCCTTTACCAGGCACGATAGGGAAGCAGCCAACAACAATAAAGATGGTTGCAGGGACTTTACATATTCTTGCCATAATTTCGCTAAATAAAGCAACAACGATCATAGCACAAAGACTAGACATGATATTACTTAAATAAGGAATGACAAGTAAATAGATGATCCAACCAAGCATTCCCCCAAAAGAAGCGATAAACGCATAATCAAGACGACGATGAATACGAAAAACAAATGAAAAGCCAAGACATCCTAAAAAAGCTCCTAAACATTGTATAACTTGTTCCATTAAATCATTCCTTTCATTAAAATTCTCATCAACCCTACACCTAAAGCAATTGCTGTTGCAATAAAGAAAGCTTCAACAAGTCGAGCTTGACCAGAAACATAATTGCCATCAATGATATCTCTTAAACTATTTGTAATCGCAATTCCTGGTGTTAAAATCATTAAACAACCAATAATGGTTGCATCTAGATTAGTAATCATTTTAAAATGATAGAATAAAATAGATAAAGCTGTTAAAAACATACTGGTAAGTGTTGTACGCATGAGGGCATTGATTTTTAAGATTTCATTGACCCAGATAAAGAAATACATTAAAAAGCCAATGATGGCGGCGACGATACCTTCTTTTAAACCTCCACCAAAGAATAATGCGTAACCGCCAGCCCCTAGACCATAGCCAAGAAAAACAAGAGGCATAATGGGATTCATGTGATTGATTTCATTAATTTGTTGTTCAATGAATTCATTATTCGGTTTTTCTAGACATATTTTTCTTACAAGATCATTTAATGCACAAACAGCATCAAGGTTTGTACGGTTTTGTAAGGTTCTTTTTGTATAAGAAGCACTGGTATTATCTTTAAAAGTCACGCTAATGGTAAAGTAAGTAGGGAGGGCAAAGACGCCAATATCTTTAAAGCCATAGCTTTGACACATTCTTTCTAAACTTTCTTCTACGCGGTAAATTTCAGCCCCATTTTTTAAAAGAAGGCGACCAATTTCCGCAATATTTTTTAATAATAATTGTTCATTCATTTCTTTATTTCACCAAATGTTAGTATAACAAGGTTTTAATACTTAGAAAAGAAAAAAGAGATGTTAAAATGAGTTTTTTTTATTTGTAAAAACAGATTGCAAAGTATGAATTTTTAGGTATAATAGCTTTGATAAAGTAGGTGAGAAAAATGGAAAGATTACAAAAATATATTGCTTCAAGTGGATATACTTCAAGAAGAAAAGCAGAAGATTTAATTAGAGAAGGAAGAGTTTCAGTAAATGGTCAAGTTGTTACTGAACTTGGTACAAAAGTTAAATCAGGAGATGTTGTTTTAGTAGATGGGGAAGCAATCGTTGGTGAAAATAAAGTTTATTATCTTTTTTATAAACCACAAGGATGTGTTTGTACATTAGATGATGAATTTGGTAGAGATAAAGTTGTTGATTATTTTGAAGATGTAGAAGAAAGAATTTATCCAGTAGGACGTTTAGACTTCGATACAACTGGAGCTTTGATTATGTCTAATGATGGTGATTTTGCGAACATGATCATGCATCCAAGAAGTCACTTAGAAAAAATCTATGAAGTGACAATTAAAGGATTAATTAAAGGTGAAGATCTTCATCATTTAGAAAAAGGGGTTTATTTAGAAGGTAAAAAGACAATGCCTTGTAAAATTAAAGTAACCTATAAAGATATAGAACATAAAACAACTGTTTTAAAAATCAAACTTTATGAAGGGAAAAATCGACAAGTTAAAAAGATGTTTGAAAGTGTTGGACATCCAGTTAAAAGATTACATCGTATTTCTGTAGGATGTGTCAATTTAAAAGGATTACGTCCTGGTGAATATCGTCGTTTAAAACCACAAGAAGTCAAAGATTTAAAAAAATTAGTTGGTAAATAAATTTCGACATCTTTTTTCAATCAAGATGCTTATACTAATTCTTGGTGATAGAAATGAGAGTACAAATTATTGATGAAAAACAATTAGATACCTGCAGTATTTGCAAAGCAACTGGTAAATGGGTCGAACCTGTTTGTGTAAATGGCATTGAAGGACTTTATTGCGTAAAATGTGATACCCTTACGTTAAATGAACATCTTCCTTCAAAACTTGTTTATTTAGCTTTTAAAAAGAAATGTTTAGAAATTAAAGAAAAAAAGAGCAACCAGTTGACAATGTGAAATATTAGGGTAGAATAAAAACGTAAATAAAAAAGCAATGATTTAGGATATGTTTTATAGATGATTTGATTTAGAGAAAAGGTGGTTGGTGAAAACCTTGAGAATGTTTATAAAATACTCCCTAATAGCTACACTTGAAAAAGATTGTCGTTAACTGCGTTAAAGTTTTGAGGCTGAAAAGCAAATTAAGGTGGTACCACGAAACTCTCGTCCTTTGGATGAGAGTTTTTTATGTAAAGGAGAAGGAAAATGGTAGATTTTAAAGAAAATGAACAATTAAATACATTAAATCACTCATGTGCTCATGTTATGGCACAAGCAATTAAACATCTTTATCCTCAAGCTAAATTCTGGGTAGGTCCTGTTGTTAGTGAAGGATTCTATTATGATGTAGATTTAGGGGATGAAGTAGTTAGTGATGAAGCAATCGCTAAAATTGAAAAAGAAATGAAAAAAATCTGTAAAGATGGTAAAAGAATTGTTCGTCGTGAAATTTCTAAAGAAGAAGCCTTAGAAATGTTTAAAGATGATGAATATAAATTAGATTTAATTTCTAATTTAGAAGATGGAACAATTACTTGTTATAGCCAAGGAGATTTTACTGATTTATGTAGAGGTCCTCATGTTGAAACAGTTAAAATGTGTAAAAACTTTAAATTAATCAAACATTCTGGAGCATACTGGAAAGGGGATAAAAACAATAAAGTTTTACAACGTATTTATGGTGTTTGTTTCCCAACTGCTGAAGAATTAGAAGCACATTTAAATTTATTAGAAGAAGCAAAAGAAAGAGATCATCGTAAAATTGGTAAAGAAATGGAAATCTTCATGGTTGATGATTTAATTGGTAGAGGTCTTCCAATGTATTTACCAAAAGGATATGCTATCTGGCAAAAACTTGAAAGATATATCAAACAAAAAGAAAAGAAATTAGGTTATTTACATGTTTTAACTCCAGCTGTAGGAACAGTTAACCTTTATAAAACATCAGGACACTGGGATCATTATAAAGAAAATATGTTCCCACAAATGGAAATGGATGGAGAATCATTTGTTTTACGTCCAATGAACTGTCCTCATCATATGATGATTTATGCAAATAAATTACATTCTTATAAAAACTTACCAATTCGTATTGGTGAAATCGCTCATGACTTTAGATATGAAGCTTCAGGAGCTGTTAAAGGAATTGAAAGAGGAAGACATTTCTGTCAAAATGATGCCCATTTATTTGTAACACCAGAACAAATTAAATCAGAATTCAAAGGAGTTATTGATTTAATTTTAGATGTTTATAAAGATTTCAATATTACAGATTATCGTTGTGTCTTATCTCTTAGAGATCCAGAAGATAAAGAAAAATATCATGATGATGATGAAATGTGGAATAAAGCAGAAAATGAATTACGTGAAGTAATGAATGAACTTGGTATTGAATATACTGAAGAAATTGGTGAAGCTGCTTTCTATGGTCCTAAATTAGACGTTAATGTTAAACCAGCTATTGGTAATGAAATTACTTTATCAACTTGTCAATTAGACTTCTGTTTACCAGCTAAGTTTAACTTAACTTATGTTGCTGAAGATGGAACTAAGAAAACTCCTGTTGTTTTACACAGAGCAATCTTAGGTTCATTAGATCGTTTCATGGCTTATATCTTAGAAGAAACAAAAGGAAACTTACCATTATGGTTAGCTCCTACACAAGTTAAAGTATTACCAGTTAAAAATGAATATCATTTAGATTACGCTAATGAAATTTATCAATTATTATTAGATGAAGGTTTTGAAGTAGAACTTGATTCAAGAGATGAAAAATTAGGATATCGTATTCGTGAAGCACAAATGCAAAAAGCAAACTATATTCTTGTTTTAGGTAATAATGAACGTGATGAAAGAACTGTTACTTATCGTAAACATGGTGAACAAAAAGCAACAACTGTAACAATTGATGAATTTGTTTCTATGTTAAAACAACAAATTAAAGATAAAAAATAATGAATTGAGGCATGCACAGCATGTCTTTTTTCATTTATAATAGAATAAGAGGTGATTTTATGAAAATAGTAGAGGCATTATCAAAGAAAATACAATTAACAGAAACAGAAAAAGAAATACTCGAATATATGGTGGAAAATTTGGATGCTTTACCAAAACTTTCTTCAAGAAAACTCGCTGAAAAAACGTATACCTCACCAACGACCATTGTTCGATTTGTCAAAAAATTAGGTTATCAAAACTATAATGATTTTAAATATAATATTATTTCTAAATTAAAGAATAGTGATGAAGAAAGTCAAATAAATGTTCATGAAAAAGCTTTATCTGTTTTAAATAAGGTTGAAAAGATGCAAAAAGAAGCCATAAATGATTTTAAAAATAAAATTTCTTTAGATACTTTTCAAGAAATAATAGATGTGTGTGACCAATATCAATATATTGATATTATCGCCAATGATTGTAATGCAATTTTAGGAAAATATGCCTTACATTATTTAAGTTCACTAGGAAAAATTGTTCAGGTTTATTATGAGACAAACCAACAAATCTATGCCAGTATGAATGTTCCTACTGATCATTTAGTCATTATTATTAGTAAGTATGCCTTACATGAAACACTTTTAAATTGTGCTTTAACTTTAAAAAGAAGACATATTAAAACCATAGCTATTACCAATCATCAAGAAAATACATTATCAAAAAGATGTGATTATGTCATTCCTATTCCTTTTTATACAAATAAAGATCGTTTTGATGAATTACAATTTCATATGATGGTGAAATATATTTTTGATTGTTTGTTTTCAGTTTTATATTCTTATGATATGGAAAAGGCAAAACAAATATCAAAGATTCATACGGATATCTTTTTTGACAAGATGTAACACTGTTACAGCTTGTTTTTTTATTTTTGTAAACAATGTTACACAATCATCTCAAAGTCTTGTGAAAACACTTTCAATTTCTATAATGACAAGTGGAGGTGCAAGAAAATGAAAAATATTATGTTAGTATGTGGAGCAGGAATGTCTACAAGTTTATTAGTTACAAAAATGGAAAAGGCAGCGAAGGCATTAGGAGATGAGGTGCATATCTTTGCGTTACCTATTTCAGAAGGGATTAAAAGATTACAAGAAGTAGATTGTTGTTTACTTGGACCACAAGTAAGATATGAAAAGAAGAATATTGAACAAAAGATTCAAGAATTAGGTTTAAAGGTTCCTTTTGATGTTATTGATATGAGAGATTATGGAACAATGAATGGTGAAAAGGTTTATGCTTTTGCGAAAGCATTAATGGGTGAGTAGTATGGCTTTTCCAAAAGATTTTTTATGGGGTGGAGCGACAGCGGCTCATCAATTTGAAGGAAATTATCAGGGTGATGGAAAAGGACTTTGTTCAGCAGATTGTGTTACACGTGGAGATGGTAGAAAGAATATTCAAAGACGTGTTACTTTTAAAACACCTGATGGAAAAACAGGATCACAAGTTGTTTTTCCTTATGATGATTTACCTAAAGGGGCTATCGTACAATGTTTAGAAAATGAATATTATCCAACACATGAAGCTGTTGATCATTATCATCATTTTAAAGAAGATATTGCTTTAATGGCTGAAATGGGTTTTAAATGTTATCGTATGTCAATCAATTGGTCACGTATTTATCCTTTAGGTTATGGAAAAATTAATGAAGAAGGTTTGAAATTCTATGATGAATTGTTTGATGAATGTTTAAAATATAACATTGAACCCGTTGTCACACTATTCCACTTTGAAACGCCCTTACAATTAGTTAATGAAATGGGTGGTTGGATTGATCGAAGATGTGTTGATTATTTTGTGGAATACTGTAAAACTGTTTTTACGAGATATCAAAATAAAGTCAAATATTGGATGACATTTAACGAAATCAACAATATGGAAATTCTTCCTCTCTATGCCGGAGGAATGGTAAGAAATGATGACCAAGCTAAAGCAATAGGTTCTTATCATCAATTTTTAGCCAGCGCTAAAGCGGTTAAACTAGCACATCAAATCAATCCTAATATGAAAGTAGGAATGATGATTGCTTATACAGCTTGTTATGCCTTGACATGTCATCCAGTTGATGAATTAAAGAAAATGAAAGATGATCAGATCAGGCATTTTTATATGGATGTTCAATGTCGAGGAACTTATCCAGCTTATAAATTAAAAGAATATGAAAGAAAAGGAATTGTTTTACCAATCCAAGATGATGACTTAGATATTTTAAAAGAAGGAACCGTTGATTATATTGGTTTTAGTTATTATTCAAGCTCTTGTGTTTCTGGTGATCCAAAACAAGAAACAACAAGTGGAAATATGACAACATCTGTTATTAATCCTTATCTTGAAAAAAGTGCTTGGGGTTGGTTGATTGATCCAATGGGCTTAAGAATTGCCTTGAATCAACTGCAAGAAAGGTATCAACTTCCTTTATTTATTGTAGAAAATGGTTTAGGTGCTCTTGATCATTTTGAAGATGGAAAGATTCATGACGATTATCGTATTGATTATTTAAGAAAACATATTCAAGCGATGAAAGACGCTATTGAAATTGATGGCATTGATTTAATGGGGTATACTCCTTGGGGATGCATTGATCTTATTTCGGCAGGAACGGGTGAAATGCAAAAAAGATATGGTTTTGTTTATGTAGATAATGATGATCTAGGTAAGGGAACCAAGAAACGCTATAAAAAGGATTCTTTTTATTGGTATCAAAAAGTCATTCAAAGTAATGGAAATGATTTAGGAGATGAAGTATGATTGGAACCATTGCGGCTGTTTTAACAACAACTTCTTTTTTACCTCAAGCCATCAAAGTTATTAAAACGAAAGATACAAAAGAAATATCTTTAGTCATGTATCTTATGAATGTGACAGGAATCTTTTTATGGTTTGTTTATGGGATTTTGATTCATGATGGGGCACTTATAGGGGCTAATGGCATTACTTTTGTGTTGTCATCAATTATATTAATATGTAAATTGAAATATAAATAGAGGAGAAAGGTTATGCTTCATAAAGTAAAAGTTACAGTTATTGATAAAAAATGTTATGTAGATTTACAAGAACAATATTGTCAAGATCCTCAGTCAGGGCTTTGTCCTTGTTATCAAGTAGGAGATGAATTTATCTTTGAAAGATATGGTGGTAGAGATGATTATTGGCATGGTGGGTTAAATACGCTTGTAAAAACAAAAGGAAATCCAGAGACGATTGCTGGCGGAAATAAAATACCTTTTTGCTCAGAGGTATGGGATGCGATATCACGCTATATTTATGCGGGACTTCAAGGCGGTTCGATTATGAAAGGGTGGATGAAAGAAGAAAATACCATGATTACTTGTTGTAATGATGGTACACGCCCAGTTATCTTTAAAATTGAACGATTAGACTACAAAGCTCTTTATATAGATGATTCAAATAATGAACACTTAACAACACTTACTTCTATAGAAAATGTATCATCTATTGAAAAGAAAGAACAATGGTTAGAACTCTATTTAAAGCATGATCTTGATAATCAAATAATCATGGATTATTGTCAAGAAAAAGGAATACTGATTAATAAAATTGATGAATAGAAAAAGGTCCAAAAGTTAGGACCTTATTTTCTTGTTTGTGTTTTTAATGATATAAATTGGTCTTTGTTTAGCTTCAAAATAACATGAGGAACAATATTGTCCTAAAATAGAAACAAAGATCAATTGGATTCCACTTAAAAATAAAACCAAACTTGTAAGATATGAAATATGATGGATGAAACTTGAGTAAAGAGAAGTTATCAAAGAAATCCCTATTAAAATACCACCAATAACTCCCGCAATAGTAATAGGAGTTGAGGAGAAGGAAAAGATTCCTTTAAATGCATAGGAAAATAAGCTTTTAAAACTCCACTTTGTTTTACCGCCTTGACGTTCTACATTATGAAATTCAATCCATTTCGTATTAAAACCAACAAAAGAAAATAACCCTTTCATATAACGATTATATTCTTTAAGCTCTAAGATGGCATCGACCATTTGTCGTGTCATCATTCTAAAATCACCAGCTCCATCATCCATATCCATCTTTGTAAGAGTTTGAATCACTTTATAAAAACTATGGGATAAAAAATTACGAAGTTTTCCTTCACCGGTACGATCGATTCGTTTTCCTGCACAACAATCAAAGTTTTCCTTTTTTAAAGAATGATACATCTCTTTTAATAAATAAGGAGGATGTTGTAAATCGGCATCCATGATGACAACATAATCGCCTGTGGCATTTTCTAATCCGGCATACATCGCTGCTTCTTTACCAAAATTACGCGAAAAGGAATAATAGAAACAATGTTTATTTTTATGAGCCATGAGTTTAATGAGATCTTCTGTATGATCACTACTACCATCATTAATAAAAAGTAATTCATAAGTTGTTCCTTCAATACTTTCTAATACTTTTGTAACCTCTTGATAGAATAAAGGTAAAACATCTTCTTCATTAAAACAGGGAACAATAACACTAATTTTATCCACAATAAACACCTTCCTTTTTAAATACTTTAAATTTACATAAAACATAATTAGAAATAATTGTAATGAAACTGACAACGATTTTAGAAATCATTGGTTGAATATGTAATAAATCAATTAAAATAGATAGACAACCTGTTTCTACAAGTAAAGTTACTAGTCTTAATAAAACAAAAGAAACAAATTCTTTCTTGGTTTCATTTGAACTTTTAAAAACATATTTTTTATTCGTATAATAAGCAAAAATGACAGCACCAACCCACGATACACTATTAGCAAGTAACCAATGAGCTTTTAACTTTAATAAAACATAATAAATACTATAATTGACAAGTGTTGTCATGCCACCTACAAAGATATAACGTATCAGTTCTTTTGTATCATTCTTCATTTTTTCTTTTCCTTTCGTATATAAAATTTAAAACAATAAGCATCATTCCTAAATAAGAAAGAATAAAGCCAATATGGTAACCTTTTGGTTGAAATTGAATAGAAACACGATGTTTTCCTTGATTGATTTGACACCCTAAAAAGGCAGTATTCACAATTTCACTTTTTACTTTTTTCCCATCTATTTGAATTTGATACCCTTGATCATAAGGTAAATGAGTAATCAAATATCCTGAATTAGAAACATTGATGGTTCCATTAATGATATCCCTTCCTTTTTCAAGAGAAAGAGCATTCACTTCTTTCTCTCTGTTTTCAATGATAGAATCATCTAAAGAATAGGTTTTAATATTCTTTATTTTGTAATTTCCTTTAGATAATGAAATTACAAGTTCGTTATTTTTTATATTTGAAATCAAATAAGTAAAATGTGTGTTTTGATTATAATAAGGTGATGTTATTTTTGATAACTTATTTTTAATACCATTGATTGTAATCGAAACAGCATGTTTAGGTTTTTTATTTTCAATATCAAATTCTAAAACCAACATTTTATTTTTTAATGAGGATAAGAGTTTATAAGTTTTATTTGTTTTCTTTTTTTGATGTATGATATAAGAATCATCAAATCCTAAATCAAGAACTTTAAATTGGCTTTGATAAGTAGAATTTCCTTTTTCTACGATTGCATTGTTGTAAAGCGTATCTAAAGTATAAGGATAACTCAGCTTTTGAAATTGTTTTTGACTATAAAGTTGACTTGTTGCATAAACAACAGGCATTACTTCTTGACTTTGATAGAGTTTATATTTTTTTTCTTGATCTACTTTTTGATATCCTTTTATATCTTTAGTTGATATAACCGAATCAATGGCCATCACCTTTAAGTAAAAAGGATTATTTTGATCAAGTTGTGCAACACGATTATTTAAAGAAATCGGTAGCTTTAAAGTGTCATAAAGAAATGAATTATAAAGAGCATGATTGGTCGAGGTATATCCTGAAACCCGAGTAACTTTATTTTCAAATGTTTGGTTCATCGTTTGTGATGTATTTTCAAATAAAGCAAGTCGCGTTATTTCATTTCTTTGAATTAAAGTGTTGACTTCTTGATTGTTGTATTTTTTATATTTTTCTTTTGATAAAAAACTATTTGGTGGATTGATAAAATAAACAACCAAACAGGGAACAAGTAAATAAAGAAAATAGCTTTTTTTATGTGTTTGATTTCTATATAAAATAATGAAACTGACTATTAAATCAAGTAGTACTAAAAAAGGTCTTTGGATAAAAAATAAAGGAATCATCCATAAAATAAGACAATATTTAAACTTCTTTAAAGAATAATCTTCTAATACATAGCCTATTTGTAGACAGATAAGTGGAATAAAGACAATTAAGATCTTACTCCTTGCATAAAGAAAGCCATTAAGTATAAAACATGCTAAAGGTATTAGCATAACAACAATTAAAAGTAGAGAGAGATTACGTGTTTTTTCTTTAAAAATTCCTAAGACAAGTAACATCCAAACAAGATAAGTCATTCCACATCCATAGTTATTATAAAGAAGTCCTCTCAAATTAAATGTAGGAACTAATAAACTTAAATAATTGGTTGCTTGTACACTTTTATGACCACCAATAATTACAAATAAAGTTGGAATCGTAATGATGGCAGTTAATAAAAAAATAGAAAGATAAACTTTAAAAAGATTGATTAGATGTTTCTTATTATTTCTATAAGGAAAATAACATTTTAAAAAGTAAATGAAATAAACAATAAAACACCCAACACTATAAAAATAACTATGCACTATAAGTAAACTTCCCCATAAGATCATGCCAGTTATTTTCTCGTCTTTAAAATAATTATCCACACTTTTCAACATTAAAAAAAGAAAAGGAAGGACGTTTACAAACATGATTTGTTTATGACTTTGAAAAAATAAAGAGGAACATAACACCAATAAACTTATAAAAAAACAAAGGGAACGTTCTTTTAAATGATTTTTTAAAAATAAGTAACAAGAAATCGTCGTTAAAATCATCAAGAAAATACTATAAACACTAATGATATCGATCATCTTTATATTCATAAGTAAAGCTCCAAGTAAAACATCAGGACGCAAATATCCATAATAGGAAAAATAAAAAATATTCACGCCGGACATTAAGCTTTTAAGATAAGTAGGAAACAAGGTTCCTTCATTTCTTATAGCCTGTCTTAAAGCATCACTTAAGGTGACATGCTGGTTATACCAATCTATTGAATTTCCAAATAAATGATGTCCTTTTAAAACAAATACTAAAGATATTGTTATAATGGATAGAGACAACATATATAAATAATCTTTTTTCTTCATCTTTTTTTACCTCGCTTATATTCTAGCAAGGAGTTCTTAATAATCCCCTAAATGATTTCTAAAGAAATCATAAACAAATATGGGAAATTAAAAGAATATATTAAAAAAGTCTTAAGAATTCTTATGAATTTATTTTAAGAAAGTAGTGGTAAGGTATAGATGGTGAAAAAAATGAAAAAAAGTGTAGTATTATTATGTATAATGATTGTTTTAGGTGGCTTCTATTTTGATCGAAGCAAGGCATCCCATCAAAAACAAATCAATCAACTTAATTTAGAGGAATGTCAAAGATTGATGATTGTCGCCCATCCAGATGATGAAACGATATGGGGTGGGAGTCATTTATTGAAAGGACATTATTTAGTTGTTTGTTTAACGAATGGTAAGAATGAAGTGCGTAAAAAAGAATTTATGAAAGTGATGAAAGAAACACATAATCAAGGAATAATGTTTGATTATCCTGATAAAACAAAGGGGAAAAGAGATCAATGGTTACATGTTCAACAGGATATAAAAAAAGATGTTTCTTATCTTATACATAAAAAGGATTGGGAAATGGTGATAACACATAATCCTTTAGGAGAGTATGGACATATTCATCATCGTATTACTTCACAAATTGTAAGTTTACAAGCTTCTAACGAGAACTTATATTATTTTGGTAAGTATTATAAAAGAAAGAAGGTACCTACCAATTTAAACGAAATAACAGCCAAAGATGAAGAAGTGAAAAGAAAATTAACAACAATTTATGCTTCACAAAAGAAAGTGATGAAGCATTTGAATCATATGATAGGATATGAAAATTGGGTCAAAGCCAAAGATTGGAGAAGTTTATGAAAGAAAAAATAATGATTGTAGATGATCATGAAGAAATTAGAGAAGTTATTCAAGTGTTGCTTGCAAATGAAGGGTATCAAATTATTGAGGCACAAAATGGAAAAGAAGCATTAGAACGCTTAGATGAAACAATAGATTTAATTATTTTAGATGTGATGATGCCAGAAATGAATGGTTATCAAGTTTGTTTATTAATGCGTGAAAAAACAAATGCGCCTATTTTATTTTTAACAGCAAAAGGGCAAGAAAGTGATAAAACATTAGGTTTTTCAAGTGGTGGCGATGATTATTTAACGAAACCCTTTTCTTATAATGAACTTAATGCCCGGGTAAAAGCATTGCTTAGACGTTATCATGTCTATCAAGGAAAAGAAAAAACAGTAGAAAGCAAAATACAGATAATAGGGAATTTAGAAATAGATCAAAGTAAAAAAGAAGTAAAATGTCAAGGAAAGAAACTTGCTTTGACAGATTTAGAATATGAAATCTTAGATTATTTATTATTAAATCGTAAGCAAGTGATTTCAGCAAGTCAATTATTTGAAGCAATTTGGCATGAAAATTATTACTATGGGGCGAATAATACAATTATGGTTCATATTCGTAATTTAAGAAAGAAGATTGAACATGATCCACAAGATCCACAAATTATAAAGACAGTTTGGGGAAAGGGGTATTATATTGATTAAAAGAAATTTAAGTTTATCAATGAAAATTGTTTTATTGCTTCTTTCTTCAGCTATTTTAGCGGTTTTGAGTTATAGCTTTTTTAGAGGGAATGTATCGGATTTTTATACGTATATTGAAAATGTTGAAAAACCTTTTGATGAGAAAACGTTTATAAAAGATTTTAAAAAGGAAGCTAAGAATATTTCTATTTATACAAAAGATAAAGAAGACAAAAAAGCTT
>JAUNWT010000144.1 GCA_030540195.1 Bacillota bacterium
GGGGCATAATCAAGTGACCACTATTGGCAGTTTATGACTAGGAGAGAGCACTAGAATGACAAATAATCTTTTCAATAAAAAAGTATGCTTAGATAATTGTACATTTGTGAAAACAAGCCTTATGTTTTTTGTTGTTTTATACCATAGTTGTATATTTTGGACAGGAACATGGTCTAGCGGTCAAAGTGTTGCTATTGAATCTAATATTTTAGCTATTTTTGCAGAATGGTTGAATACATTTCATATTTATGGTTTTGTTCTTGTATCTGGATATTTGTTTTTCTATCATATGAATGAAACTAAACGATATTATAATTATCATTTATTTATCGAAAGTAAAATTAAAAGATTGATTCTACCATATTGGTTTGTGATGTTAGTTTGGGTAGCACCAATTGCTGAAATAGTACAGGGATATTCGTATAGAGAGTTAATAGTTAGATATTTTTTTGGCACTAGTCCTAATCAACTTTGGTTTTTATGGATGCTTTTTTGGGTGTTTGTAATAATTTGGCCCTTAAATAATATTATAAAAAATAATTTTGGGGCATTTATAATTAGTGTGTTTTCTTGGGGGATAGGTTTGATTGGAAGTAAAGTAGTACCCAATATATTCTGTATTTGGTCAGCATTTAATTGTCTTCCTTATTTTATTATAGGCATGAAGTTTAGGGAAAAATCAGAAAAGGCATTTATGAAAATTCCAACATGGTTTCTTTTATTTGTGGATATTGTGATATTTATGTTATTACAGAGGGCAGAGAATTGTTCAGGATTGATAGCTAGAGTTTCTACTCTTGGATTAAGTTATATTGTCCGAATTGTAGGTTCAGTAGTAGCCTTTTTAGTTTTGCAAAGAGTTGCTTTGAAAATGCGTGTGGGGGGGGGAAAACAAATTATTCATATTTATCTCAAAATATTCTATGTCAATATATTTGTTCCACCAACAAATTATTTATTTTGTGATTATATGGCTTAATGGTAAAGTTAATCCATATATTAACGCCATAGCAAATTTTGTTATTGCATTGACAGTATCGTTGGTAATAAGCTGTTTGTTAATGAAATATAAAGTTACAAGGTATTTAATTGGAGAGAAGTAATAAACGTTATTGAGGATTAACAAAGTGGCCTTAGAAACAATAAGCACAAATGATTGCAAAGGGTGATTCCACGCATCTGGGATTTGCGTTAATTAAGAGGATATCTATTATTATGGTGTGGAAGAACCCCAAATGCCGGATAGGTGATGATTTCACCCTGGATTATTCATTATTTGAGGAGGAATTCTTTTATGGTTGATTCCAATACGGAGTATAATGCGTTAAGAAGCGAAATTCTTAATTTAATTTCTATTCAAAATACATATATTATTGCAATGTATACAATTACAATTACTATATTGGGCTTTGGTTTACAAACACAAAACAGCTTTTTGTTTTTACTTCCATATATTGTTTTGTTTTCTTTTCAAAGAATAATTTCAGCAAAAAGAGATGGATATCTAAGAATAGCTGCTTATATTACTGTGTACTTAGAAGAGGGTTCTGGGTGGGAATCTAGGTATGCAACAATTATTAGTTCTATGCAATCAACTAAACATAATAATAAATTGAACATTGTTATATATAATATTTTTATTGGTAGGATTTCTTCGTCGCAACTAGGATTTTTATGTAGTTCAATAAGTATTATAGTAACCTTATTAAACACAAACGAAGATAATGTTCCATTAACTATAGTTATTATATTATCTGCCGTAACCTTATTTTTGTTATTACTTCATTTTAATAAAAATACTTTGAAATCAATGAAGAAAAGAGAAGAATATATAGAACTCATGAAAAACACTAAACGACTTTAAACATGAGCAGTCGATGGAGGCAGATTCCATGAAAAATCATATTTATATAAAAGCAGGTCGCCTAAAGTATAGTGGTTCACTCAAATCTAAAGGTTGTCCACTGTCATTATGCTGAAGAGGCTAATGTTCGAAATTGGCGCGAAGGTTGAATGATACGGATAATTGAGGAAGAGCTAAGTTACTGTTCAGTGGTATGCATAAGTCATTGTAAAAAGTGACGAAATTTATTTTTTTATTTTGTGGATAATCATTTTCAGCTGGAAAAACTGTGTTTATAGTTTTTCCAGCTATTCTTTTGTAAGCGCAAAATAATTCGACGTGCAAATTACGCTCAAACGGAATGCCAGTTCCGCTACTGCGGAATGGCTATTCCATTTTTAACGGTACGAAGGTAAGCGCAAAATAATTCGACGGATTGTGTTGCCCTAAAAATTATCCCATAATA
>JAUNWT010000145.1 GCA_030540195.1 Bacillota bacterium
TGTTTCATGACGCATTGGTGCCTTTCGCAGAAAGGCGGATTATAAAAATGAAAATAGGAATTCTGACATTTCAAGCATCACATAATTGTGGTTCAATGTTACAAGCATATGCATTGCGAGAAGTTCTTGCAAGAAAATATAAAGCCGATGTAGAATTAATTAATTATTCTAATTATGTATCAAGATGTATGTATGGATATATTGATACAAGGCTAAAAAAAAGTTCTATTCAAAGAAATATTGAAACATTTACACATTTGAAAGCTGTTGGCGAAAGCAGAAAGTGGTATAATGATTTTTCAAATAAATATTTAGTTAAAAGTGATAAATATTGTAAAACGCCAGAAGATTTGAAAAAAATAGCGAAACAATATGATTTATTAATAGCAGGTGGAGATCAAGTATGGAATGTACGATGCCAAGATGCAGGAAAAGAATTCTATTTAAATTTTGCAAAAAACATTAGGAAAGTTGCATATTCTCCTAGTTTAGGTGGTTCCAATATTTTAAAGTATGCTGATGATTTGGAGGCATATAAAAATTATTTATTAGATTTTGAAAAGATTTCGGTCAGGGAACCAAATGGAAAGAAATGGCTGGAGAAATTAACAAATAGAGAAGTGCCGATTATTTGCGATCCAACAATGTTATTGACAGAAAAAGAATGGATAACATGGCTTCCGGTTCCGGAAATAAAAGAAAAATATATTTTTAATTACGCTTTTTATCACAATAGATCAGAAACAAATGAAATATTGCAAAAAATATCAGAAAAAACCAATATGCCTATTTATGTAATGGATTATAAATCATACGATTATTATAAATTATCAAAATATGGAATAAAAAAATACGAAATGTCTGGTCCATTGGCTTTTTTAGGATTGATGAAAAATGCTTCATTAGTAATGACTCAGTCATTTCATGGAACATTATTCTCAGCATTATTCAATAGGAATTTTTGGTCTTATGACTGTGAAGGACAGCACAATCCAGAAGATGATCGAGCTATTGCGATATTAGATCAATTAGGATTAAAAGAACGCTATCAAATGGTAGATGATTTGTTAAAACTGGATATTATGGAAAAAATTGATTATGAACCGGTAAATAAGAGGATTGAAGAGTTTAGAAAAATTTCCTTTGAATATATTGATTCTTTTATGGGATGCTAGGAGAGAGCTAGTGAAAAAATTACAATATAGAATAAAAAGTATGAAATCAGCAACAGCAGCAAAAGAATTATCATGGATGATGATTATAACAATTATTACACAGTTCATTTCAGTATATAAATCTGCAATTATAGCTGCTAATTTTGGAGCATGTGTAGAACTGGATGCATATAATTTTGCCAATAATTTGTCTACTTTTTTTCTTACGTTTGTGAGTACAGGAATTACAACTGTCGTCCTTCCAGCATATGTTAAAAAGTTAGATAAAAAAGCAGTAGACACATTTTTAACAGTGGTATTTGGTGTAACAGGACTTCTTCTGGTGATTACTTATTTATTGAGGGGGAACTTAGTTGATTGGTTAACATCTAGGGATTCAACATTCAGAACGTATGTATGCTCAACCATGTTATTAACTATTTGGATACAGGCTTTACCTGCTATATTAGGAGTGACTGCAGCTTTTTATCAGTGTATAGGAAGGTTTAATTTGCCCAAAATTATTTTGTTGATTTCTAATGTAGGAACAACTGCGTTACTTATATTTTTAAAAGAATTTGATTTGTATCAATATTTATATATTCTTTTAGGTGGAGCTGTTTTTCAATTTGTGGTAGATTTAATATGTGCAATACATTTAGGCTTTAGATTTAAATTAGAATTTCAATTCAAAAATAGTACATATAAATCTATGATGCATATATTTTTACCGACACTTTTTAGTACAGGAATATACAAAATAAACACAATGATTGACTCATTAATATCATCAAATGTTGGAACGGGACAATTAACAATATTGTCTTATTCAAATACAATTGTAGGAATGGTTAATGTATTAATTATAGGAAACTTGATTACATATGTTTACCCTAAAATTGTAGAAGCAGTTTCAAATAAAAAAGAAAAAGGACAAAGAACACTATGGAACTACACTATTGTATTTCATATAGTAGTGTGTCTGGTCTTGGTAGGATTTATTTCTGTTGGCAGAGAATTTATTGGACTTTTATATGAGCATGGAGAATTTTCTGCATCAGCAGCGACAGCGGTTTATTTATGTATGAGTATTTATATGTTTGATCAGCAGAATAATATTGTAAGAGATTTGATATACAGGTA
>JAUNWT010000055.1 GCA_030540195.1 Bacillota bacterium
ATTTGTTATACCCTCATTTATTTACTATCCACTACTTCTTTGTTTCAAACTTATACCTCTACTTTCTTAATTTACGTAAACATTTAATTGCATCTAGTCCTGTTTCTCCAACAAATTTAAACCCAAACAACATATTGCTCTTTAAACATTTTTCTATATCATCTGAACAAATTCCTGTTTCAAATTGATTAGCTTGTTTAATTGAAGATCCACTAAATTGCGGACTCCATGATTGAGCTGGTTTCGCATATCTCATGCAACTTCTGTACTCATCTTTATAATCATATATTTTTTCTTTAAATTCAGAATTATAAATAATAGTTTGCATAAATAGCTCATCACCACAAAAAGAATGCTTAAATACTTTTCTTACCCATTTATATTTCTCTAATGCATATTTAATAGCATCTTCTGTTAATGACCAGTATACAAATCCTTTTTTAAATTCTATGCCTCTTGCTGGTCTATACACAAAACCAACTTTTCCCTGAAAGCCTCTAAATTTATTACGACAAAAAGCTTTTAATTGATCTATTTTTGTCGTTGCTTTTCCTATTTCATTGAAAATATTATATTTTTTTACTCTACCACTATAGTCATCAGAATTATCATAACCAATGAATTCATAGCCTGCATGTTCATCAAAGAATTCTAATATTTCTTTTTGACTTTTAAGTGGAAATATCGCTCCCGTTGTCATATGATAATAAGCATAATTTCCTTTATTGGCTGCATATTGCATCAATCTATATTCACATTCAATTTGAGAATACCCACCCCAAAAGACGCTCATTCGAGGAACTAAAAAAAGTCTTCCCTTTTTTACAGCATTCTTTATTTTTTGTTCTGGAAATTCTAATGTTTTTTTGTCAATATGTAAAAATATATCATTTCTTTCATGATCTAATTCTTTTAATATTTCAATCAAAATTTGAAAATCATTATGTGCCATTATTAAATATGCGTGTTTTTTATTCATTAAATCAACTCCTTCCACCTATCATTATTTTCCATATTTCAGGTATAAATTTTCGTACAATCATTGCTATAACTGCCAACAATGTGATACAAATAGCTGGCACTATAATATGAGCTAGAAATAATGCAATTATATTTTGACCCAAAAATAATTTATAAGTCTTAGCTACCGGCGAAATAACCAAAATATGCATTCCATAATAAAAGACTGTACATTTTATCCACCATCTCGGACTTGGAAATTTTTTAAAGAAATCAAAAATATACCACATTAATATGGGGGATACAAGTCTATAAAAATAGAAAATCACATCTGATTCTTTGGCTAAAAAAATCAATATAAAAAAAACAATTACAGAAATTAATGTTTTTATTTTTTTCGATATACAGAATTGGTTTTCATAGTTTTTTCCAAATGTAGCTCCCATAAGGTATAGAGGCATCCAATATTGTACTGTACTATACCCAACATTTACACCAATTAACAAATGCAATATAACTGTTAATATAATGCCCCCCCCGCTAAAATTTCATTATTTAATATCATTCTTATAATCGGATAAATTATAACAAATTCTATCAACACTCTCATAAACCAAAGCGGAGGATTAGCTGTCGAAAGTAATATCTTATAGAATAATTCCTTAACATCATATTGTGATAACGAATGGTACAAAACTAATTCTCTTAAAACATCTTTATATAAAAAAGCAATAATATTAAATATTAAATAAGGTATCAGTAATGAATATATTTTTCTTTTCAATAATTCCGTATATTTATGCTCTTTTCTAAATAGTAAAAAAGCTGAAAAAAAGAAAAAAGAACCTGTAGCTGCATCATAAAAAACTCTCACATAACTATTAAAATCTTTGGAAATTCCAAAGAATCCCAATGAATTAACACTAACGCTATGCAAACCAATAACCATTGCTGTCATTAAAAAATATAAATATGATAATTTTTTTGATACTTCTCTACTCATTTCTTCTCTCCATCTTGTACAAATTAAGACTTAATTTTTAACTTTTAAGAGTACTTTTTATCTTCTGACCCCATCTGCTATGAACAGCTACAATCAATGGAAAAATACAGGTAAAACTTAATATATTAGATTCCGCCAATCCATATCCTAAATATACTAATATAATCACTATTTCTTTTATTTCCAGTGTTTGTGCCGTTAAAAATAAAATCACTCCTAAAAATACCAAATATATAATTCCTGCATTTATTAACATATAAACATATGCATTATCCGCATATACATATATATCTTCACCTCTGATTTGAAGATGTCCAAATTCAGTATTCGCACCTAAGAAAGTTAATGGATACCTATTCATTGCCTCAATACTCAATCCAAATCGTCCGCTAGATACATTATTCATCCATTCAGCTACATTACTTAGCCCTGGAATATAAGAACTCCACATCAAAATTAAACTAACTGCTAAAATAATTGGAATTCCATATTTCACAATTTTTCTTAAAACAGTCATTACAGTTTTATTGTCTTTAAAATTCCATATAATTGGTAAAAGAAATATCACAAACAATGCCTCAGAGCCGATTATTATGTACATAATTATTGTCATTAATATAAGTCCGATAAAGTATCTCTTTTTCAATTCCTCAATATGTAAATAAAAGAAAATACATGTTATAAACACAAATAAACATGCAGCATGATTAGGATGCCCACCACATGATAAATCAAGTTGTGGACGGGGTTCTAAAATTGATGTACGTATATATAATTTTGATCTATCAAAAATCCAAAAATATACCGTACAAATTATGTTAAAGCTAAATATTCCTGATAAAATACGCAACATTATTCTTCCTGTTTTTTCAATATCCTTATCAGCACAGAAAAACAAAATATTAATTAAATATAAGAAAAACATTCTTCCTAGTTTCAAATAAATTAAAACTCCAAACATTTCCATAATCATCAATAGTACAAACTGTACTTTTTTCATTCTAGCTGTACATATAACTCCAAGCATCAGTACTACAATAAGAATTATTACTGCTTGTTCAAACATCTGATATATAGGGTATAGTACTTGCGAATTACGTATTGCACTATCTATTGTTAAAAGTGCTAATAATGTATAATATGCTATATTATGGTTTCTTAATTTTAATGTATCCATCATTATACATACCTCCCTAATATGCCAATGATGGACTACCACCAATATATGTCAGGAGTGTATTATAAGACTTCTGCCCCCCCCCGATGATTTCTTTTGTCCTACACAAACATGAATTTGCTGCAACTATTAATGCAAAATATGCTTCAATACCTAATACTCTGTTTTCAAATAATGAAAAAACAATAAACATACATAAATACTCCTTTCCAGCTAAATCCATTTTTTTTGCCCCGAAATAAAAAAGTATACATACAATCACAATATAGCAAATCCCCATGCATGTCATACAATAAACGGTAAAATTATCTGCATAAATACCATTATAACCGCCAACTATTTGATAACTTCCAAAAAGTGCTTTCTGTCCAAACAAAGTAAGCCCGTACTTTTGTACTGCATAAAATAAATTTGAAAATCGCCCTGATCCCATGCCATCTAATAACAAAAGTAATTTTGAAATTACAGGAATTGTAATTAGCATTGCACAACTTGCACTTATAATTGCATTAATTGCCATGCCATACCTTGCAACAAATTCTATAATATTTTTCCCATATAAAGTATTCTTTCCATAACTCATTACAAACAAAATAATCGTCACAAATACCGCTTCTGAATGAGTAAAATAATATATAATTCCCATTGATATCATTAAGCAAAACCATTGTTTTAATTTAATTTTATCTGCATATGCATACTCTATTAAAACACATATAAAAACGAAGTATTTTGCCGCATTATTTGGATGATCAAAATACATATTATATCTTTGTAAACCATTCCACTCTAAATAACTTAAACTACTTCTTGAAAAAGAATAGTTCACTAAAAACATCAGCATATGTAATACAAATATTCCACCAATTATCCATAATACTGCTCTTGCTACTTTTTTCAAATTTTTTCCATCTGATAAAAAACACAATATTGCAATATATAATACTACATTAGTAGAAAGAATTTTCGCTGTGTTAAGTCCAAGTACAAATAATATTATAAAACATCCCCATGCTGCGGCTTTATATTTCACTTTAAAAGCCAAATATAGCATTGTGGCTATAATCATACCTAATAATGGATATTTAATAATATCAAATATTGGTTTTAATAATTCTGATGCATTCATTGCATCTTGTAAAGCGATCATTCCGATTAAACCAACATATATCTCTTCTGTCCCTAGAAATATGCTTTTATTATTCATTCATCATCCCTCCCTTCGAATTACTCTACGGGCACACCGTTTACATAATAAATATATATACAAAAATTTCCATTTTCTTTTTATCAACATACTGCGCAACAATTTATTTTTACTCTTTTTAGGGTAAAATTCAGACAATAACATTTTATAGTCGGAATCATCCAACAAATAATGCATTGCTCCATAGAAGTCTTTATAATTGTGTACGCTTCCAAGAACACCTTCTGTTCTTTGGTAAAATTTATCGGACACAATTTCCCTATCAAATCCAATTGAACTCACAAAATCTAAAAGTACTTTCATATCTTCTGTAATAGAATCCAAAACCATATCTAGGTGTTTTGTAAGTGAGCCAGTTGAATCTATATTATAGATATACAATTCATCTGAAATAGCTTTACATGTTTTAATTGTTTTCAAATATTGGCAACAAAATTCCAGATCTTCTCCCATACTTTTTCGTTCATTAAAAGTATGATGAATTAGATTTCTTTTAAATAGTTTGTTCCATGGAGAATTTAGATTTCCACCGTAAACCAACATATCTTTATACATTTCTTTTACATTTTCAGTAATAATCGGGTTAGATGCTAATACTTGTTCTCCATTAATAACACCTGAATATCCAAATGTAATAACATCAAATTTTTTTTCCATTAGAGGAAATAATACTTGCATATATTTTTCAGACACTCCATCATCTGCATCTACAAACCCAACATACTCTCCATTTGCGATATTTAAGCCATAATTTCTCGCACTTGATACTCCTCCATTTTCTTTTCTATAAGTCTTAACCCTAGCGTCTTTTGCTGCATATTCATTACAGATATTAAAAGTGTTGTCCTTAGAACCATCATCAATAATAATTAATTCAAAATCACTTTTATCCGATATAATACTTTCAATTGCCTTCATACATGTTTTTTCTGCATTATATGCTGGCATAATTAAACTCAACTTTGGCATAAATTTGTTCCTTTATTTTGTCTATTATCGCTTTACCATTTTATACAGTATACACATTAACCAAGCTTGTTTTGTACGCATTAGCCAATATATCACTTTTCCCTTAATTTTCATATTTTGTACGTTACATCTTTTAAGCGCAAACTGGCATTCCGGAATTTTTAAAATATCTTTGACTCTATCTTTATCACTTTTTTCACTATTAGCATTCCATTGCCCACATTCATTTGTTATGCAGGCATAATAGCCATCTACACATTGTGAATAATAAGCAGCTTCATATTTTTCAAATAAACCACATTTTTGTAACTCCTTTTTATAAACCTGTAATAGATTTTGCTTTCTTTCAATCATATTAACAATATATCTTTTCGTTAATGATCCTTCACGAAAATCATACATATACAAAACTTTATGACTAATTTCTACTTTTCCTGCCCTTAATAAAACTTTATAATTAAAAAGGTGATCTTCACTTAATATTTCTCTTTCAGACTGAAATCTTATATTATTACCATTTAAAAATGCAACTGAATATGCACATACACATGCTGACATCAATGCACTTTGAGAATAATCAAATAAACATATAGGTCCAATTGTTCCCGGTAATATATCTGTTTCAATTCTCACTCTATCATATATTCCTTCTTTAAAATATGGTATCGTCATAGACTTCAACTTATTATTTTGTACCCGCTGATAACCAAACTTTAAAATGTCGCTTTCGTTTTTTTTCAAATGTTCATCAATAAATGTCAGATAGTCATTAGTTACCCAATCATCAGAATCCACAAAAGTTACATATTTTCCCTGCACATACTCTAGCCCATAATTTCTTGCACTTGCCAAACCACCATTTTTTTTATGTACAGCCATAACATTTAGGTTTTTCTTTGCAATTAAATCACACAATTCACCTGATCCATCTGTAGATCCATCATCTACTAAAATAATTTCATAATCATTATATTTTTGATTTAGTAATGAATCTACACATCGTTTTATATAATCTCTTACATTATAAACGGGAACAACTACTGAAATAAATGGCATAATAAATCTCCTTCTGCCTAATTCTTATAATTTTTCAATCATATCTTCGTATTCTTCCAGAGTATATCTTTTTCGTGACTGATATGATCCTATTTTCATTCGATTTAATAAATCTCTGTCTTTATAACATCGCTCTATAATGTTTAACATTTCCTGTGGATACTCTTTTTCAAGAATAAATCCTTCATTCATATTTTCACAGACAATTTCTTTATTAAAATTCATAGGACTTGCTATCACTGCAACTCCAGCCATTTTTGCTTCAACTAAGATTCCTGGTACTCCTTCACCTTTCCATCTAGTAGGAAATAATAATATATCGTATTCATTCAATTTTTTATAGACACTTGATTTTGTTGAATCAAATATTCCACAATAACTGACATTCAAAGAATTATTGATAAATTCATCAAATTTATCTTTGACTTCCGGAACAATATGTCCATAAAAATCCAATTTATATGATATTTCTGTCTTATTGCTTAACAATCCAACCAATTTTATGATTTCTTCCACACCTTTTTCTCTACTAATCTGTGAAAAATATACCAGCTTTAATTCTTTATTTTTTTTTGCATTTTGCGGATAGCAATTGCCTATTTGGGATTTTGGATTCGGAAATACTTCAACATTATCAAATCCTCTTTTCAACAGATTTTCTTTCATTCCTTCCGTTTCTACCCAAATTCCGTTCACTCTTTTCATGCACTTTTCAAAAGCCGGATGTTCCGCTACCGTTTCATGAAAAATTCCACCAATAACTAATACCGTTGTATTAGTAAATGACTTTTTAAACATTTTTTGTAAAAATATCATGATTCTTAAGCGTTTAGAATCTAAGCAATACACTACTGGATTGTTTGATTTGTATGCTTTAATACACGTTTTTAAAATACCAATGATCTTCGTTTTATTTCTATTGGCTTCATAAATGTCAATTTTATTTGCTATAATACCTACATTTTTAAGCATTTTACAGAATAATTCACATTTTACCGTTGCACCACCATATGGTGGTGGATAGACACCTATTACATAAACTTCTTTATTAATCTTCATTATACATTCTCCCTCTTCCCCAACTATAATTATTCGTGATTCACATGGAAAAAGCGGGAGATCTATTCGATAAAATATTGTTATATTTTATTTCATACTTGTGCCCCCCCCCAAATAATTTTTGAATCATATCCTTATATTCCTCCAATGCATATCTTTTTCGTGATTGTGATGATCCTTCTTTTATCTTTTGCAAATATTCTCTGTCAAAATACATCTGTTTTATATATTTGTACATTTCCGAGAAATAAGGTTGATGTATTACAACCCCTTCATTCTTATCTACCTGTATTAGTTCACTGTTGTAACTTCTATCACTTGCAATAACAGCAACTCCAGCCATTTTAGCTTCTACTAAGATTCCAGGAACTCCTTCTGTATTCCAATGAGTAGGAAATAATAATATATCATATTCATTTATTTTTTGATATACATTTGATTTTGTAGAATCAAAAACACCACAATAACGAACTTTTTTTGATTTTTCAATAAACTCATCAAACGTTTCTTCAAAATCGGTTACTATATGACCATAAAAATCTAACTGATACGGAATATTTCCATCTCTATCTAATAATTCGACCAATTTTATAATGTCCTCCACGCCTTTTTCCTCACTAATCTGAGAAAAATATAAAAGCCGCAATGGTTCATTTGTATTAGATGTTGTAGGGATGCACCAACCTTTTTCT
Source organism: Bacillota bacterium (assembly GCA_030540195.1). Lineage (GTDB taxonomy): Bacteria > Bacillota_I > Bacilli_A > Erysipelotrichales > Coprobacillaceae > Faecalibacillus. The sequence goes on from JAUNWT010000055.1 coordinate 8,124, forward strand.
AATTTTGGATTTGGAAAAACTTTTATATTTTTAAACCCACGTTCTAAAAGTTTCAATTTCATCCCCTCGGTTTCAACCCATATTCCATCAGCTTTTTTTAAATGTTTCTTTAAAAAAGGAGACTCATCTATAGTTTCGTGAAACACTCCTCCTATTGCCAAAATCGTAGTTTTCTTATATGATTTTGGAAATAAACTTTGCAACATAATTGAAATTTTTAAGCGTTTAGAATCTAAACAATAAACTATTGTATCATCTGATTTAAATGCTGAAATATATTTTTGTAATGTCTTAAAAATTTTATTTTTATGTCTTTTAGGTTCATATGCATCTATTTTTTCAACACTAATCTGAGTATCTTCTAATGTATCACAAAACAACTCACATTTTACTGTTGCCCCACCATATGGTGGAGGATAAACTCCTATGACATAGCATTTTTTCTCCATTATAAATCTCCTCGTAATTATTGCTCAATATTACATATAGCCCATATATATTTTCCACGAGGCGTATATTGTACCTCACGAACAATTTTTATCTCTACATCAAGCAACCCTTCGCAGCGTTGACTAATATAGTTCTCAATATTTTTTAACTCCTTATTTGTAAGTTCTTCTTCCTGTACAATATGCAGTTCCGCTTTTCCTATTACATTCTGTACATACTGATATGTACGAACTTTTTGAGTCTCCGACATATGTAAAGTCATAGCTCCCTTAAAAATTGGAACTCCATTTTTTCCAATAAGTTTTACCTCTGATTTTCTGTGCCCTATTAATTTAAAACTTCCATCTTCCTGTATTTGAACAACATCATCTGTCACATAACGAATTAATGGCATTTTGTGAGATATAAATCCTGTACATACAATCTGGTATTCGTCCTTAACGTCTGTTGGAAGTAATTCTGTATATCCGTACAGTTTATCAAAAGTACATTTTCCATTTACTATATATCCAAAAACGGCTCTTTCTGTATGTCCATAGGTAGATACTACTTTACATTTGAATGTACTCTGCACAATCTCTATATCTTCCTGCGTCCAGTTTTCTGATGTAAAAACAACACCTTTTAATTGAAGACTTTTATTGTATTTTCTACACAATTTTGCAAAGTATGAAATCGCAGATGCGTAGCAAGTTATGAAATCTGGTTTAAAATTTATAATTAATTTATATATATCTTCAAAATTTTCTTCATTAAAAAGTCTGAACGGTGAGATTACAATATCCGCTTTTATCGGAGAAAAATAGTACTCCTTACCTTTATTATGTCCGTAAAATGATACTGTCCTTGATTTTTTAGGATCATATCCCAAAGGTGCCAGAAAATGCGAAAAAAATGCTCTTTCTTTATAATAAGAGTCTTTATCTAAAAGACATTTCAATGCTTTTCCACTACTTCCTCCGGTATAAGACGTATAATATGGTATATCTTCCGTCGAATAAATTTTTTCACCAATATCGAATATATCTTTCTTAGTCAATACAGGAATTTTTTTTATATCATCAAAAGAATCCATTTTTTCTGGATTAAAATTTATTTTTGTGAATAGCTCTTGATAATATGGAACATTATTCTTAGCATAAATTAAAGTTTTCTTCAGTATCTCTAATTGCTCTTTCCTCTGTTCCATTTCATCCAGTTTTTCATACTCATTCAATTTAAAATATGTTTTTTTAAAAACCGGATTATCTGCGATTACACGCACGAACATTGGTAACAACAAAAATTTTATTTTCATTGGTGTTTTTTCGTATATTTTTTTTACAATATCAAATTTCATTTTTTTCCCTCACTAACTAATCTATTCTTACATTAACTACGCAGCTATTTGTAAATCAATTTCGTCCTTTGTGAGAGATTGATGTAATTTGAAATCTATTCTATATTTCGCTCTGCCCCCCCCAATTGTTTTTTTATAATTCTGTATTATCATTTTATATTTACCTCTCTTTGTTTTTTCTAACTCATCAACTACAACCAGATTCAACTCAAAATATGGAAGCTTTTCCTTTACACGATTATATATTTTTTTCATTTCAATATCAGATAATTTCACATCTGTTTTTAATCTCATTTCCACCTTACCAATCTCATTCTGCTCAAATTGATAAGAGTCTATTTTTTCAAAACAGTCCTCATGGGTAAATTCTATTGTCGTTGCTGATATTGTATAATCATTTTTTCCGTATAAAACCTCATTTTCTCTATGTCCTACAATTTTATATCCGTCTTTATAAGGAATGGCTTTATCGTCTACTTTATAACGAATTAATGGCATTTTCCTATTTATAAATCCGGTGCAAACAATGTTATCTTCTGCATCATTTAATATCTCTGTATATCCATAAAATGGATTAAAAATATATTTATCTCCATATTTTTCTGCAAAAACGGCTTTTTCTGTATGACCATAAAACATTGCTATCGGACAATTAAATACTTCTTGAATTCTAATTTTCTGATCTGGATACAAATTTTCCGAAATAAGAAAAATCGCTTTTACAGAAGTTTTTAATTTAATTTTATTTTTTGAAAGCAACCTACAAAATGCAGCAATTAACGATGGATATCCATATATAAAATTGCCTTTAAATTTCTCTATTTTGTCAACAATTTTTTTAATATTATCTGAATCTAACATAAACGGATTAATTAAAAGCTCATTGTACATTGTATTCTTTTTTGTCAATTTACCATTAAACTCAAGTTCCCGAAAAGTTATTAATTTACTTTTTTTATAGTTATATCCAAATGCACTCCAATAATGGTATACAAAAGCTCTTTCTTTATATAATGATGGATAATCAAATGCTATTTTTATTGGCTTCCCGGATGTTCCACCAGAGGTAGCATAATAAAAATTCTTAATACTATTATCTTTAAATTTTTCCTCATTTTCTCTAATAATTTGTTTCGTTAGATAAGGAATTTTTTTTAATTCTTCCAAATTATCAAATTCATCTACATTAAAATGAATTTCATCAAACAATTCCTGATAATATTGAATATGTTGATATGCATATTTAAGCGTTTCTTTTAACAAGATTATCTGGTACTTATCTATCATCTCTGAATTAGCTATATAATTATGGTTTTCAAACAAATTATATTGTTTTCTAAAGCTGGAACTGTAAATAATCTTGTATCTACCAACTTGACCTACTATTTCTTTTATCCATTCTGGCATAGATCCATATATTTTTTTTATATTCATAAATTATTTCTCCATAACTTTATCGCAAGCGAACATTTCTATCTTTGTATATGTAGCACATCAAAGCTCTTTTATCAATAATGTCGTATTAACAATACTTTTTTGTTTTGTAGAATTTAAAGGAGAATACACAATCTTATTCACTGTTTCCACCTTATTATAATCAGATGCGTAAGCTGCTGTTTCTAAATTAGCCTGCGATTTTGACTGCAATTCAATCCTATGATTTCCTGCCTTTATTTCACATCCATTCAATGTACAATCTGATCCTATGACAAAAACCTGCTTTATGTTTTCCAAATTCGCAGCTTGTATTTCATCATTAATCTGTATCTTTATTTCATTTAATCCACTAATTACTATATTTCTTGTATGAATAATATCACTATACTTAATGGACATCTTTAAATATATGATATTTTCTACATTATCTAGCTTCGCTACGTTGCATTGATATTTCTTTCCCCATAAAAATGGTCCTAATATTTCTGCCTGATTTTGGTCATTTACACACACTGTATTATGATTCTTAGTTGCTCTAAATTCATCTCTTGTCTTTTTAGGCACATGATAATTATATGTTCCAGGATCAACAAATACCGGCACTCCTTCTATGAACAACTGGAAACTTAGTGCATCAGCATGTCCATGAGCTGCTAAAGAACCAAATCCTAAATCTGCATGATCAATCCCTATCAAAACTTTGTTATTTTTGCTTCTCCAAAGTGTATAGCCGCCCTCTTTATAGCATTTTACTTCTGGACTATAATAACAATGCTTTTGTAAAACACTATCCTGAGAATCTTCCTCTAAAATCCAACACAAATTTTCATGGATATTTTCCATTTTTGAATATCTTTTTGGTAACACACTTCCCATCAAATCTAATACATAACGATAATGATCAAAATGTTCTCCAGATAAATCTAATATCTTTCCTTTATCGTTATCACCAAAAACTACAGTTTCTCCATACTCTCCGCAACAATCACACATAAATTCACTCATATTCAAAAGATATTCTTCCCATATTTGAGGGATTTTGATATGATTATGCTTCATTTCTAGCATCAATAATCCATAGGCTTCCATTACAAAACTCTGGTAATGCAATGACATTTCCCTATTTACGCCGTCTGCATAGTTCTGTCTTGGCAATTCTTCCGTTAATATATTAAACGCAAGTTTTTCCCAAGGTTTATAATCAAAAAACATTCCCGACATTCCCACCGCATACATTTCTATAATCAAATGATTATTTGCAGATGAATACTTTGCTCTATGTTTTACAATATAGTCTGCCATTACAATTATGCCACGAGATATATCTTTTAATATTTTATTGTTTTCCAAATTATATTTTTCAAATGCTTTATTCAAAAAGCAATATGTATATATCCATGAATTGACTCTAATTGCAATTTCCATTGCACTCGTCCATTCAACACCACACAAAAAATGATTTTTATTATTCCAATCATAAAAAAGTTCTTGTAACTCTTCTAAAATGCTGAAATCACCAGTTACATAGAACGATTTTGCCATTCCTGCAAACTGATAGTGTCTATTTAGTTCCCAGTTTGTCCTTATATCTCCAATATCCTCTCTCTGAGAAATCGAAATATCATACGAGCATTGGTCTGTCGGCCAAACATTTTCTGTTTGAAAACCGGCATCCCATGCTCTTTTATACTTATTATAAGAATATACTCCGAAAAGATTCTGCTCTTTAAACACAGTGAATTTTTCATTATTCCAATTGATGCTTATTCGATCCACTTGAGCATTTAAATTTTTCAATTCATCCGGCAATTCAAATTCATATACAGGCAGGTTTTCTTTATAATATTTCCTTCTTTCCTGCTTCTGCAAATTTTTCTGCTGAAAACGCCAGCAGATTTCGCCCATATTCATAGCTTTCAATCTATTTAAATACCAAGTTATCTTTTTCATCAATCATCACCATATTTTATAATTTTTCTTCAAGAATATCTGCAATTCGCTTACAAGCAAAACCATCTCCATAAGGGTTGCTTGCTTTGCTCATCTTCTCATATTCATCTTTGTTTTCAAGCAAACTCTTGAAGTTCTGATAAATAGTTTCTTCTTCTGTTCCAACCAATTTCAACGTTCCTGCTGCAATTCCCTCTGGACGCTCTGTAGTATCTCTCATAACCAGCACTGGCTTTCCAAGAGAAGGAGCTTCTTCCTGGATTCCACCAGAATCCGTTAAAATCATGTAACTTCTATTCAGGAAATTATGAAAATCAAGTACTTCTAGTGGTTCAATAATACGGATTCTTTCATCATCTCCCAGAATACTATCCGCAATTTCTCTTACTACCGGATTCATATGAATTGGGTAAATAGCCTTTACATCTGGATGTTCATCCATTACTCGGCGGATCGCTCTAAACATATGTTTCATAGGCTCTCCAAGATTTTCTCTTCGATGAGCGGTTATCATAATCAAACGGCTATCAGATGCCCATTCCAAATCTGGATGCGTATAATCTTCTCGCACAGTAGTTTTCAATGCATCAATCGCAGTATTACCAGTCACGAAAATTGTTTCTTCTTTTTTTCCTTCTTTAAGAAGATTATTCTTAGAAAGTTCAGTTGGTGCAAAATTAAACTGACTAATAATGCTTACTGCCTGACGGTTAAACTCTTCTGGATATGGGCTGTAGATATTATATGTACGCAATCCTGCTTCTACGTGCCCCACTGGAATCTGTAAATAGAAACATGCCAGTGCAGTTACAAATGTTGTACTCGTATCTCCATGTACTAAAACTACATTTGGTTTTTCTTTTTCCAATACTTCTTTTATATTATTTAAAATATTTGTAGTTACATCAAATAAAGTCTGTCTTTCTTTCATAATAGACAAATCATAATCTGGCTCTACCTGAAATGCTTCTAACACCTGATCCAGCATTTGTCTATGCTGTCCAGTTACGCATACTACTGTTTCTAACTGTTTTCTTGTTTTCAGCTCATTGACCAGCGGACACATTTTTATGGCTTCTGGGCGTGTACCAAAAACTAACATTACTTTTTTCATCTATTTACTCCATTTAATCTATTATCTTTACCACTTTTGCGGGTACTCCTACCGCAACTGCATTATCTGGAATATCCGACACAACAACTGCTCCAGCACCTATAACTGCATTATTTCCCACATGAACCGGACCTATGATATTAGCTCCAGCTCCTACGGTCACGTTGTCACCAAGGACTGGAACTTCATATATTTCAGAAGTTCCACCCATGGTAACATTTTGAGATATGTGACAGTTTTTCCCTATTACACATCTTTTATGTATGACTATTCCCAATGCCTGATAACCTAATATTGTTCCTTCACCAATTTCAGCCTGATATGGTATTACCCCCCCCACAATACTCTGATAGCACCTTTTATCAGCATTGGGAGTAAAGGTATATGGTGAAGATATAATTTGCGTTCAACCTTATACCATTTATATACGTTCATAACATTCCTCTACAGTCTGTAAGTTCCTTCTAAATCACAGATTTTTCTAGTATCTAAAATAACCTTACCTTTTAATTTATCCATATTCTGCTTGATTTCATCATGACCAACTAAAAGAACCACAAGTTCCACATCACTGATAAACTTGTCAAGATCATGATACTGATTTGGCACAATATCTTTAGTGATGAATGGATCATATACTTTAACAAGGTCACCACATAAATGTCTTTCCATAGATTCTAACATCTGTAATGTTGGAGATTCACGCATATCATCTACATTTTCTTTGTAGGTAAGACCATATAACCCAACTTTGCTGATATCTGTTATCTTATTTTCTTTCATAATTTCATAAATACGATTCAGTACAAAGTCTGGCATTCCATCATTTGTCTTCATGGACTCATCAATTACTTTTGCAAGACTTGGATAATCACCAACAAGGAACCATGGATCTACAGAAATACAATGTCCTCCAACTCCCGGACCTGGCTGAAGAATATTAACACGAGGATGCATATTACATATTTTAATAATTTCATAAACATCCATATTATCATGACGGCAAATCTTAGCTAATTCATTTGCAAAGGCAATGTTTACTGCTCTGAATGTATTTTCTACTACCTTTGTCATTTCTGCAGTTCTAATATCTGTTACTACAATTTCTCCCTGACAGAATGAAGAATATAATTCCTTAACTTTTTCTCCCACTGCCTTATCATCTGCACCAATAGTTCTGTTATTGTGAAGAAGTTCATATACCATGTTGCCTGGAATGATTCTTTCCGGAGCATGAACAAGATTAATGTCTTGTCCAATAGTAAAACCATTTTCTTCGATAACAGGTCTTACAAATTTATCAATAGTTCCCGGTGAAACTGTTGATTCTATAACCACAGTTGCCCCCTTATGGCATACTTTCATTACATCCTTCACTGCTTCAACAACATAGCAGGCATCTACTTTCTTAGAGAATTTATCATACGGTGTCGGTACAGAAACAATATATACATCTGTATTCTGATATTCTGTTGTAAATTTGATACCAGCTTTTACTGCATTTTGAAACAGTTCATCCAAACCATCTTCTTTGAACGTTGTTTTTCCTGCATTTAATGTATCTACAAGTTCCTTGTTATAGTCAGTACCTATAACTTCTACACCATGAGAAGCCATCATAAGTGCTGTCGGTAATCCAATATAACCTAATCCAATAACGTTAACCATTTTCTTTATCTCCTTTTACTTTTTAATTTTTTCTTTGTTTTATAAGTCAATGCAACAAATTTTGCATTTCCAACTATATAACGCTTCCACATTCTACGAGGTTCCTGTATAAAACGATAAAACCATTCCAGACCATGCTTCTGCATCCACAACGGTGCACGATCTGTTACACCTGCAACAACATCAAAACTACCGCCTACTCCCATAACAAATGGAATGTTTAACTGCTTCAAATATTTATTTACCCAATACTCCTTCTTAGGTGAAGAAAAAGCAACAAACATCATATCCGCACCTGACTCTGCCATATTCTTGACTATTTCAGGCTCATCCTTTTCTGTAAAATATCCATTTCTATATCCTACGATCTGAATGTTGGGATATTTATCCTCAAATATTTTTTTAACTTTAGTGACAACCTCTTCTTTAGCACCAAAAAGATAGATTTTATAGCCTTTTTTATCTGACAATTCTACCAATCTCTGGAATAAGTCTATTCCTGTAACTCGTTCTTTTAACGGTACACCCAATTTCTTTGCTGCCCATACAATAGATGCACCATCCGCATTAATTAACGGACACGCATTTACTATCTTTCTTAATTTCAAATCCTTTTCCATCAGATTTACTTTTGATGCATTAATAACAACATGTTGTGTAGGAATACCTCTTTTTATGATTTCTTCAACACGTCGAATTGTTTCATCCATTGAAATCGCATTTACATATGTATTTAAAATTTCATAGCGATTATCAGTGTTTTTATTCAATGGCACTTTGTTTGCTCCTTCCTCATTTATATTTATAACTTACCTATATATATCCTCTGCAGCTTAACTTCTATTTTTGAAATCAAGCTGCAAATTGATATTTTCATCACATAGAACCATCTTTTCTTAGAACTACCATTACTGTTTTAAACAATATTTTTATATCTAGCCCAATGTTCCAGTTTGTGATATACTCTTTGTCAAGACGAACCACCTCTTCAAAATCAGTAATGTCGCTACGTCCGCTGACCTGCCACATACCGGTTATTCCCGGCTTAATTGCCAGTCTTGCACGATGGTGCAGCTCATAAAAATTCGTTTCCGAAATCAAAGGTGGCCTGGTTCCAATTATTGACATATCACCTTTCAACACGTTAAAAAACTGCGGAAATTCGTCAATGCTTGTTCTTCTGATAA